>JANWZF010000089.1 GCA_025054905.1 Tepidimonas sp. | reverse complement strand
ATGTGGATGGCGCCGGAAAACAGCAACAGCTTTTCGGTCAACGTGGTCTTGCCCGCGTCCGGGTGCGAGATGATGGCAAAGGTGCGCCGGCGGCGGACTTCGGAGGCGATGTCTGGCATGGGGCGCGATTATCCGGCACGCTTGCCGTGTGGCTTGCGGGACAATCGGGCCATGACCGCTGCTGTCCGTCGCCGTTTGTCCGCCCCTGCTGCCGCTGCGTCGCTGGTGGCTGCTGCGCTGCAGCAAACGCTGCATTTTCGCCAACCGCCCGAAGCAGTGCTGGCGCACCTGACCGGGGTGGGCGCGCGCCGGCTGGCTCAACGGGCGCGCCAGGCGCTGGGGGATGCCCTGTTTGGCGCGCTGCGCGCCCTGCCGCGCTGGCACTGGCTGGCGCGACGGTTGCTGAACCTGCCGGATGCCCCGCTGGAGGTGGCGGCGCTGCGCGACGACGCGGCGCTGTGCCGCGCGATCATGCTGCTGGCCTGGCCGCCGGCGGAGCTGGCCGCGCTGCACGCGCTGGATGCGGCCGCGGCCGACGAGGCGCAGCAGCTGCAGGGCAGGGCAGCCGGCTGGGATCTGCAGCCTGCCCCGCTGTCGGTGCACCTGGGCTTGCCCGATTGGTTGCTGCAGCGTCTGCAGCCCTGGCTGGCCGTGCCGGAGCTGGCTGCGCTGGCCCAGGCCTGGCACGCACCCGCTCCGGTCGATCTGCGCGTCAACCGGCTCAAGGTGCGCCGTGCCCAGGCGCAGCAGGCCCTGCAGGCCTTGGGGCTGGCCGTGGTGCCCACCCCGTACGCCCCCCACGGCCTGCGCCTGCCCACGCGCACGCGGCTGGCCGGGCTGGCTCCCTATGAAGACGGCTGGGTGGAAGTGCAGGACGAAGGCTCGCAGCTGATCGTCGCCCTGGTGGGAGCGCGCCGGGGCGAGACGGTGGTGGACTTCTGCGCCGGAGCGGGGGGCAAAACCCTCGCGCTGGGGGCCGAGATGCACGACAGTGGCCGGCTGTATGCCTTCGACACGGTGGCGCGCCGCCTGCTGGCCCTGCCCGCACGGCTGGCGCGGGCAGGGCTGACCCAGGTCGTCACCCTGCAGCTGGCCGATGAAAACGACGACCGGCTCCAACGCCTGCACGGCAAGGTCGACCGTGTGCTGGTGGACGCCCCCTGCAGTGGCCTGGGTACACTGCGCCGTCACCCGGAGCTGGCCTGGCGCCACGATCCGACGACCGTGGCCGCGCTGGTGGCGCTGCAGCGCCGTATCCTGCTGGCGGCCGCGCGGCTGGTGCGCCCGGGCGGGCGCCTGGTGTACGCCACCTGCAGCGTGCTGCCCGAAGAAAACGAAGCGGTGGTGCAAGCTTTCGAAGCGGATCAGCCAGGGACCTTCGAGCCGCTGGCTGCGCAGCGGCTGCTGCAGGAGGCCCGGGTCGAGCAGGCCGCGCAGCTTGTGCACGGGCCCTATTTGCGGCTGTGGCCCCACCGCCACGGCTGCGACGGTTTTTTTGCGGCTGCCTGGCAACGGCGCGTCTAAGCCGTTGCCTTATCCAGGGCGGTGTCAGATCGATGCAGGCTCGCGGGAGGAGGCCTGACCGCCGGGGCTTGGGCACGCGTTGCGGCTCCCTGGTGCGGGTGGCGGGACTCGAACCCGCACGGCTTTACAGCCTCAGGATTTTAAGTCCTGTATGTCTACCGATTCCATCACACCCGCTGGCTGGCTGCCAATTCTAATGGGGCCGTCCAGCATCGGCAGCTGGTGCACCCCCCGCCGTACAATGCTGACTTTGACCCCTGATGGTGGCGAGCATGAGCCAAGACAACCCGCCTTTTGAGATCCACGTGCACGGCGACGTGCCCTTGCGCGACGACGTGGACTTTCCGCAGATCCAGGAGGCGCTGCGCCCGCTGTGGCAATACGTCGGGGCGCGCTCGTTGGTCGAAGCGGCCACCAGCAACTATGAAGAAGAGCCCGGCATTCGCTTCGACCCCAAGGCCCACCTGCTGCAGATGTGCTGGACGATCGAGGGCGACCAGGACTTTCGCCTGGCCATCGAGGAAGCCTGCATGGGTCTGAACGAAATCTCGGCGATGGGGGCGGCCATCGAGGTGTCGTTCTACGACCTGGAGTTCGATGAGGACGAGGCCGAGCCCGAAGCGCAGGCGCGCGACGATTTCGTCATGTGCTTTGTCGGCCCGACGCCCGCGGCTATCATGCAGGTGCAGCGCGACATGCTGGTGCAGGATGTCGTCAACCTGATGGAGCGCCATTTCGACGCATCCGAGCTGGGCGGCGTGATCCAGGCGATCGATCAATTGTTTGCCAACCGCTTCGACGCCATGGTCAACTCGCTGCAGCTGGGCAAGCCCCCGCGCGGTGGCGGCCACGGCGGGCCGCGCAAGCCGCGCCACCTGCACTGAACAAGCCCCCCGCCTGGGCGCCGCTGGGGGCTGTCCCTCAAGCCGCCGTCACCGCGATGCCCTTGAATTCACCGCTGGCGATGCGCTGGCGCCACTCGGCCGGGCCGGTTTCGTGCACGCTGGTGCCGCTGGCGTCCACCGCCACGGTCACTGGCATGTCGCGCACCTCGAATTCGTAGATCGCCTCCATGCCGAGGTCTTCAAAGGCCACCACGCGCGCGGCCTTGATCGCCTTGGCCACCAGATAGGCCGCTCCTCCGACGGCCATCAGGTAGGCGCTGCGGTGGTCGCGGATCGCCTCAATGGCCACCGGACCGCGCTCGCTCTTGCCGATCATCGCGATCAGGCCGGTCTTTTCCAGCATCATGCGCGTGAACTTGTCCATGCGTGTGGCGGTGGTCGGCCCGGCCGGGCCCACCACCTCATCGCGCACCGGGTCGACCGGGCCGACGTAGTAGATCACCCGGTTGGTGAAGTCCACGGGCAGCGGCTCGCCGCGCGCCAGCAGGTCGGCGATGCGCTTGTGCGCAGCGTCGCGTCCCGTCAGCATCTTGCCGTTGAGCAGCAGCTTGTCACCCACTTTCCAGGTCGCGACCTCATCCTTGGTCAGCGTATCCAGGTTGACGCGGCGGGCGCTGCGCACATCGGGGGTCCAGGTGACCGCCGGCCAGTCCTCCAGCCGCGGCGGCTCCAGCCGCGCCGGTCCGCTGCCGTCGAGCTCAAAGTGCACATGCCGCGTGGCGGCGCAGTTCGGAATCATCGCCACCGGCAGGCTGGCGGCATGCGTCGGGTAGTCCAGGATCTTGACGTCGACCACCGTGGTCAGCCCGCCCAGCCCCTGCGCGCCGATGCCCAACGCATTGACCTTTTCGTACAGCTCCAGGCGCAGTTCTTCCACGCGGCTGAGTCGTTGGCCACGGCGGTGGCGCTCGATCAGCTCATGGATGTCCACCGGCGCCATCAGCGCTTTCTTGGCCAGCAGCATGGCCTTTTCGGGCGTGCCGCCGATGCCGATGCCCAGAATGCCCGGCGGGCACCAGCCGGCGCCCATCGTCGGCACGGTCTTCAGCACCCACTCCACAATGGAGTCCGACGGGTTGAGCGCGGCGAACTTGCTTTTGTTTTCCGAGCCCCCTCCCTTGGCGGCGCAGATGACCTCGACCTTGTCGCCCGGCACGATGTCCACGTGCAGCACCGCAGGCGTGTTGTCGCGCGTGTTCCTGCGCGCGCCGGCCGGATCGGCCAGCACCGAGGCGCGCAGCGGGTTGTCGGGGTTGGTGTAGGCGCGCCGCACGCCTTCGTCGACCATCTGCTGCAGGCTCATGGTGGCATCGGCCCAGCGCACGTTCATGCCGACTTTCAGGAACACCACCGCAATGCCGGTGTCCTGGCAGATCGGCCGGTGCCCCTCGGCGCTCAGGCGCGAGTTGGTCAGGATCTGGGCGATCGCGTCCTTGGCCGCCGGGCTTTGCTCGCGCTCATAAGCCTTGCCCAGCGCCTGGATGTAATCGATCGGGTGGTAGTAGCTGATGTACTGGAACGCATCGGCAATCGACTGGATCAGGTCTTCCTGGCGGATGGCGGTCATGGTTCGTTCCCTTTTCGTAACTGGATCACGAGCGTTTCCCGGTGTCTCGGCGGCTGGGGTGGCCGGCACCCATGATGAGCGGGGGCGCTGCTTGACGCAAGCCGCTCGGGGCGGGGTTGCCGCGGTTGCATCAGGCATGTGCGCTGCGGTACAAAGGGGGATTGCGAGACGATCGGCGCAGGCATTGTAGTGGCAGGCCGCAAGTCGCGCCCGGGGCGTCGTAAGGGCCTCGTCAGCGGCTGGCGGCACAGTGTTTGCCCGTTTCGCGTCATCCGTTGTTCCCAACGTCCCGAGGAGATTCCAATATGGCTGAATCGAGCGCCGCCATCGCGTCGATGCTGGTGGAAAACCGCGTTTTCGAGCCCAACCCGCAGCTGGTCGCGCAGGCCCGCATCAGCGGCATGGACGCCTACCGCGCGCTGTGTGCCGAGGCCGAGGCCGACTTCGAGGGGTTCTGGGCCAAGCGCGCGCGCGAGCTTCTGCACTGGCACAAGCCTTTCACCGAGGTGCTCGATGCGTCCAACAAGCCGTTTTACCGCTGGTTTGCCGATGGCGAGCTCAACGCCTCGTACAACTGCCTGGACCGGCACGTCGGCACGCCGGTGGAGCACAAGACCGCCATCATCTTCGAATCCGACGACGGCCAGGTCACACGCGTGACCTACCGCGAACTGCTGCAGCGCGTGGCGCGCATGGCCAACGCGCTCAAGCGCCTCGGCGTGCGCAAGGGCGATCGCGTCGTCATCTACATGCCGATGACGATCGAGGGCGTGGTGGCCATGCAGGCGTGCGCGCGCATCGGGGCCACGCACAGCGTCGTGTTCGGGGGCTTTTCGGCCAAGGCGCTGCAGGAGCGTATCCAGGATGCCGGGGCAGTGGCGGTCATCACCGCCAACTTCCAGATGCGGGGAGGCAAGGAGCTGCCGCTCAAGGGCATCGTCGACGAGGCGCTGGGCCTGGGCGGCTGCGACAGCGTGCGCCACGTGATCGTCTGGCAGCGCACCGCCACGGCCTGCAACATGGTGGCCGGCCGCGACCTCTGGCTGCATGAGGCGCTGGATGGCTGCAGCGACGAATGCCCGCCCGAAATCGTCGGTGCCGAGCATCCGCTGTTCATCCTGTACACCTCCGGCTCCACCGGCAAGCCCAAGGGCGTGCAGCACTCCACCGGCGGCTATTTGCTGTGGGCCAAGCAGACCATGCTGTGGACCTTCGACCTGAAGGACAGCGACGTCTTCTGGTGCACGGCCGACATCGGCTGGATCACCGGCCACACCTACGTGGCCTACGGCCCACTGGCGGCGGGAGCCACCCAGATCATCTTCGAAGGGGTGCCGACCTACCCGAACGCCGGCCGCTTCTGGCAGATGATCGAGCGCCACAAGGCCACGATCTTCTACACCGCGCCCACAGCGATCCGCTCGCTGATCAAGGCCAGCGACACCGACGACAAGGTCCACCCCAAGAACTGGGATCTGTCCTCGCTGCGCATCCTCGGTTCGGTGGGCGAGCCGATCAACCCCGAGGCGTGGATGTGGTACTACACGCACGTCGGCGGGCAACGCTGCCCGATCGTCGACACGTTCTGGCAGACCGAAACCGGTGGCCACATGATCACGCCGCTGCCCGGCGCCACGCCGCTGGTGCCCGGCTCCTGCACCCTGCCGCTGCCCGGCATCTTTGCGGCCATCGTCGACGAGCAGGGCAACGAAATGCCCCACGGCCAGGGCGGCATCCTGGTCATCAAGAAGCCCTGGCCGTCGATGATCCGTACCATCTGGGGCGATCCCGAGCGCTTCAAGAAGAGCTACTTCCCCGAGGAGCTCAAAGGTTACTACCTGGCTGGCGATGGCGCGGTGCGCTCGGAGGACCGCGGCTATTTCCGCATCACCGGCCGCATCGACGATGTGCTCAACGTCAGCGGTCACCGCATGGGCACGATGGAAATCGAATCCGCGCTGGTGGCCAAGACCGATCTGGTGGCCGAAGCCGCCGTGGTCGGTCGTCCCGATGAGCTGACTGGTGAGGCGATTGTGGCCTTCGTCGTGCTCAAGCGTCCGCTGCCGCAAGGCGAGGAAGCCAAGCAGATCGCCAACGAACTGCGCAACTGGGTGGCCAAGGAAATCGGCCCGATCGCCAAGCCGAAGGACATCCGTTTCGGCGAAAACCTGCCCAAGACCCGCTCAGGCAAGATCATGCGCCGCCTGCTGCGCGCCATCGCCAGGGGAGAGGCGATCACGCAGGACATTTCCACCCTGGAAAATCCGCACATCCTGGAGCAGCTGGCCAAGACCAACTGAGCCGCATGATTGCCATGAGCTGTCCGTGATGCCCCGGACAGCCCAGCAAAAAGCCCCACCGAAAAGTGGGGCTTGGTTGTGAGGCAGCGGGGCTGCTCGCCCGGGCGAGAGCCCCCGCGTCTTCACTTCAGGCTCAGCACCCAGGCGGCCAACTTCTTGGCTTCGGCGTCGCTGACCTGGGGGTTGGCCGGCATCGGCACCGCGCCCCAGACGCCCGAGCCACCCTTTTGGATCCTGGTGGCCAGCATGTCGGCGGCCTTGGCGTCGCCAGCGTACTTTTTGGCTATATCCTTGTAGGCGGGGCCGACCAGCTTTTTGTCCACTGCATGGCAAGCCATGCAGTTTTTGGCCTTGGCCAGTGCTTCATCGGCCAAGGCAGGGCCAGCCACCGCGGCGGCAGCGGCCAGGATCAGCAGAGCACGTTTCATGTTCGTAACCTCC
>JANWZF010000069.1 GCA_025054905.1 Tepidimonas sp. | reverse complement strand
ATGCAAGCACGCCGCCCCTACCGTCTGATCGTCGTCGACGACGATGCCCGCATCCGTGAGTTGCTGCAGCGCTACCTGAGCCAGGAAGGCTTTGAAGTCCTGCTGGCCGAAGACGGCAGCCGCCTGGATCGGCTGCTGCAGCGCGAGGCGGCCGACCTGATCGTGCTGGATCTGATGCTGCCCGGCGAGGACGGCCTGAGCATCTGCCGCCGCCTGCGTGCCGGGGGGGATGCCACGCCGATCATCATGCTGACCGCCAAAGGCGAGGATGTCGATCGCATCGTCGGGCTGGAGCTGGGCGCCGATGACTACCTGCCCAAGCCGTTCAACCCGCGCGAGCTGCTGGCTCGCATTCACGCCGTGCTGCGCCGCCGCCCCCCGCCCGAGGCGCCAGGGGCCGCCGCCGCCGACCGTGCCGTGATCCATTTCGGACCGTTCACGTTCGACCTCGGCAGCCGCCGCTTGCTGCGCGAGGGCCAGGAGGTGGCGTTGACCACCGGCGAATACGCGATGCTCAAGGCGCTGGTGCGTCATCCGCGTCAGCCGATGTCGCGTGAGAAGCTGGCCCAGCTGGCACGCGGACGCGAATTCGAGCCGTTCGATCGCAGCCTGGACGTGCAGGTGTCGCGGCTGCGCAAGCTGATCGAGCCCGACCCGGCCAACCCCCGTTACATCCAGACCGTCTGGGGCGTGGGCTACATGTTCGTGCCGGACGACCGATGAGTCTGTTCTGGCGCAATTTCCTGCTGTTGGCCGGTCTGCTGACACTGACCGTGTTGGCCTGGTTTCAGGCCCTGCGCACGCTGGAGCAGGAGCCGCGCGCGCTGCAAAGCGCCCAGGCGCTGGCCTCGCTGGTCAACCTGACGCGCGCCGCGTTGATCTACACCGACCCGATCGCGCGCGTGGCGCTGGTCAAGACGCTGGTGGACGAGGAAAACGTGCGCATCGCGGTGCGCGACCCGGCCGACGAGCACCGACCGTTTCCGGCCGGCACGCTGGGGGCGCGCGTGGCGCAGGCCCTGCAGGACAAACTCGGGCCAGGCACCATCGTGGCGCGCGAGGTCAACGGCTTTGACGGTCTGTGGATCGGCTTTGCGATCGAAGACGAAAAATACTGGCTGCTGGCCGACCCCTCTCGTCTGGCCGGGGTTCAGGGGCGCACCTGGCTGGTCTGGGGGGCCACGGCGCTGGGGCTGTCGCTGCTGGGGGCGGTGCTGATCACGCGCGTCATCAACCAGCCGCTGCAGCGCCTGGCGCACGCCGCGCGGCGCGTCGGCGAAGGCGATTTCGACGGGGCCCGTCTGGACGAAGATCAGCCCACCCGCGAGATCGCCAGCGTCAACCACGCATTCAACGCGATGGCGGCGCGGCTGGCACGCGCCGAAGCCGACCGGCGGCTGATGCTGGCCGGCATTTCGCACGACCTGCGCACTCCGCTGGCGCGGCTGCGGCTGGAAATCGAGCTGGGCGTGCCCGATGCCGCCACCCGGGCGCGCATGGCCGACGATGTCGCCGAAGTGGACACGATCCTGGGCCAGTTTCTGGATTTTGCGCGCGAACGCCCGCTGCGCACCGAACCGGTGGCGCTGGGCCTGGCCTTGGAGCGGGCACTGGCCGTCTACCGCGCGCGCGACGACGTCCTGCTGACCGTGCGCTGCCCGCCCGAGGCACGGGTACGCGCCGATGCCACGCTGCTGCACCGCATCCTCATCAATCTGCTCGAAAATGCGGTGCGCCACGGCCGCAGCGCCGACGGCCTGGTACGCTTGGACATCGAGGTGCAGCTCGCCGCTGCCGGCAGCGAAGGGCTGGTGGCGGTGCACGTGCGCGACCACGGTCCAGGCGTGCCACCCGAATTACTGCCGCGTCTGAGCGAACCCTTTTTCCGGGCCGAGGCTGCGCGCACCACCCCCGGCAGCGGCCTGGGGCTGGCGATCGTGCATCGGGGCATCGAGAGAATGGGCGGCCGCCTGACGCTGGCGCTGGCCGACGGTGGGGGGCTGCGCATCACGCTGCACCTGCCGGCGGCCTGAAGCGCGCCCGCACGCCAAAGCTACGATGGCCTCAGCCGCCGCGCTGCAGCAGCACCACCGCCCGCGCCTCGATGGCCAGCCCTTGCCCCACGGGGCCCAGCCGCTCGGCCGTCTTGGCTTTGACGTTGACCGCCTCGGGCACCAGCCCGAGGCATGCGGCCACGTTGGCCTGCATCGCCGCGCGGTGTGGGGCCAGCCGCGGCGCT
>JANWZF010000009.1 GCA_025054905.1 Tepidimonas sp. | reverse complement strand
CCCCGGCTGCGAAACACATCGCCGAAGCGGGGGCTGTGTGGGGTGCCGTCGGCCAGCCACTGGACGACGTCGGTCACGTCAGCCCTGCGACGGTGGCACGTAGCCGGCGGCCACGTCGGCGCCGTCGCCAAAGAAGTGCCGCTCCATCTGCCGCGCCAGGTACTGGCGTGCCCGAGCATCGGCCAGATTCAGGCGGTTTTCGTTGACCAGCATCGTCTGGTGGCGCAGCCAGTCCTGCCAGGCTTGCTTGCTGACGTTCTCGTAGATGCGTTTGCCCAGCTCGCCCGGGTAGGGTGGGAAATCCAGACCTTCGGCCTCGATGCCGAGCTTGATGCAGCGAACCATGCGTGCCATCGTGCAGACTCCTCTTGCAGCCTTGCGGGCCGATGCGTCCGGTCCCTTATAACGGGCCGTCATGTCGCATCCCGCAGACAGGTATTTGGGCTTTGGTACGATTGAACCAAACCGTCACTGTACCCGACGGCGCCGCGACCGCGCAGGCACCGAGGTTTGACCACCATCAAGCCAAGATGCTGGCGGGGGTATTACGCTTGCCTGATTTCGGCCTCCCTGCAACCTTGTCCGCCCTCTGGGCCCCACAGAATCCGAGCCATGAGCGCCTTTGACGATGAGCGCGTCCTGAGCGTGCACCACTGGACCGACCGGCTGTTTTCTTTCAAGACCACCCGCAACGCGGGCCTGCGGTTCCTCAACGGCCAGTTCACCATGATTGGCCTGCGCCTGGACAACGGCAAGCCGCTGCTGCGTGCCTACAGCATTGTGTCGGCCAACTACGAGGAGCACCTGGAGTTCCTCAGCATCAAGGTGCCCGACGGGCCGCTGACCAGCCGGCTGCAGCACATTCAGCCGGGTGACTCCATCATCGTCGGCCACAAGCCCACCGGCACGCTGGTGATCGACTATCTGCTGCCCGGCAAGCACCTGTACCTGTTCGGCACCGGCACCGGGCTGGCACCGTTCATGAGCATCATCCGCGATCCGGCCACGTACGAGCGCTTCGAGCAGGTGATCCTGGTGCACGGGGTGCGGTTGGTGGCCGAGCTGGCCTACCGCGACTACATCACGCAGGAGCTGCCCCAGCACGAGTTTTTGGGGGACATGGTGCGCCAACAGTTGCGCTATTACCCCACCGTCACCCGCGAGCCGTTCGAGCGCCAGGGGCGTATCCCGCAACTGGTGGAAAGCGGGCAGATGGCGCGCGAGCTTGGCCTGCCGCAGCTCAACCCCGATACCGACCGTGTGATGATTTGCGGCAGCCCGGCGATGCTGCGCGACTTGAAGGCGATGTGCGAGCGTTACGGCTTCGTCGAAGGCAACACCAGCACGCCGGGCCAGTTCGTCATCGAGCGGGCCTTTGCCGAGGCCAACTGAGCCGACCATGACCATGCAGGATGTGTCGCTGTGGCTGCGCGCTCATCCGCGCGCGGTGCCGGCTGTCGTGGTGGCCTGGTGTGGCGGTCTGCTGGGGTTTGGCCTGTACCTGCAGCACGTCGTGGGGCTTGAGCCCTGCCCGATGTGCATCGTGCAGCGCTATGCGCTGGTGGGTGTGGCGTTGCTGGCGGCTTGGGCCCTCGTGCTGCCCGGGCGCGGCCGTACGCTGATGCTGGTCCTGGCGGCCGTCATGGCGGCAGCGGGGGCGTTTGTGGCGGCGCGGCAGTCGTGGCTGCAATGGTTTCCCCCGGAAGTGCTGACCTGCGGGCGCGATTTTTACGGGCTGATCGAATCCCTGCCGCTGCGCCGCGCCATCCCGCTGATCTTTCGCGGCAGTGGGGACTGCACCGCCGTGGACTGGACCTGGCTGGGTCTGACGATTGCCAATTGGTCGTTTTTGAACTTCGTGGCGCTGCTCGGGGTCATCCTCGCCGCGCTGGCCTGGGGGCGGGCGCGCTGAGAGCAGGGTATGGATCGTGTGGTGGCATCTTCAGCCCCCGCGGCGCCTTCAACGCCTGCCGCGCTGCTGCAGTGCCCGTGCCACTTCCCCCACCAGCGCTGGCCCGCGGTAGATGAGGCCGGTGTAGATCTGCACGGCGTCGGCGCCGGCCTCCAGTTTGGCCAGCGCGTCCTCTGCGCTCAGGATGCCCCCCACGCCGATGATCGGATAGCCGGGCCCGAGCTCGCGGCGCAGCGCTGCAATCACGCGGTTGCTGGCCGCGCGCAGCGGTGCACCGGACAGGCCGCCGGCCTCCTCGCCGTGGGGCAGGTGGCGCACCGCATCGCGCGCCAGCGTGGTGTTGGTGGCGATCACCCCGTCGATGCCGTGGCGGCGCAACGCCTGCGCGATGGCGGCGATCTGCGGCTCATCCAGGTCGGGGGCGATTTTGACGAAGATCGGCTTGCGCGCTCCGTGGGCGTGCGCCAACGCGGCGCGCTCGCTGGCCAGCGCCGCCAGCAGCTGCTCCAGGGCGTCGTCGCTCTGCAGCTGGCGCAGGTTGGCGGTGTTGGGGCTGGAGATGTTGACCGCCACGTAATCGGCCCACGGGTACACGCCGCGCAGGCCCACCAGGTAATCGTCGACCGCACGCTCGATCGGGGTGGTGGCGTTCTTGCCGATGTTGAGCCCCAGCACCAGCGCCGGCTCGTGGCGCTGGCGCACGCGGCTGGCGCGCACGTGCGCGAGGAAGGCCTGCAGCCCTTCGTTGTTGAAGCCGAACCGGTTGATGAGGGCCTGCGCCTGCGGCAGGCGAAACAGGCGCGGGCGCGGGTTGCCTGGCTGGGGCTGCGGCGTGACGGTGCCGACCTCCACAAACCCAAAGCCCAGCGCGGCCCAGGCGTCGATGCAGCGGGCATTTTTGTCCAGCCCGGCGGCCAGGCCCACCCGGTTGGGCAGCCGCAGGCCGGCCAGCTCCAGCGGATCGTCCACGCGTGCCCCAGCCATCAGCCGCAGCAGCGGCGTGGACTGCAGACGCTGCAACCAGCTGAGGGTCAGGTCGTGGGCCTGCTCGGGGTCCAGGCTAAACAGCGCTGTGCGCAGCGCGGCGTAAGGCAGCCAGCTCATCGGATAATTGTCGCATCCCCGCTGACCCTCTGAGCCAACCCCCACCAGGAGAACGAGCCGATGACTGCTGCGACCCCGATGACCCAGGATGAACTCAAAGCCCTGGTTGGGCGAGCGGCGCTGGATTACATTGGCCAGGGGCACATCATCGGCATCGGCACCGGCTCCACCGTCAACTGTTTCATCGACGCGCTGGCGCAGCAGCGCGAGCGCATCGTCGGCGCCGTGTCCAGCTCCGAGGCCACCACGCAGCGGCTGCGTGCGCACGGCATCCGCGTCTTCGACGCCAACGAGGTCGAAGAGCTGGCGGTGTACATCGATGGCGCTGACGAGATCGACCCACGCGGCTACATGATCAAGGGCGGTGGCGCGGCCCTGACGCGTGAAAAGATCGTCGCCGCGCAGGCGCGGCGCTTCGTCTGCATCGCCGATCAGAGCAAATGGGTGCCGGTGCTGGGGCGCTTTCCGCTGCCGGTGGAGGTGATCCCGATGGCCACCCAGCGCATCATCCGGCAGTTTGCAGCGCTGGGGGGCACCGCGCGGGTACGCCTGCGCGATGGTGCGCCGCTGGTCACCGACAACGGGCAGCACATTCTGGACGTCACGGGCTTGACGATTGCCGATCCGCCGGCGTTTGAGAGCATGGTCAACGACTGGCCCGGTGTGGTCACGGTGGGCGTGTTTGCGCATCAGCGCGCGCACGTGTGCCTGCTGGGCACGCCCGAGGGCGTGCGCACGGTCACCTTCGACACGGCCGGCGCCTGAAGGCCGCGGCGACGGGCCGCCGCGGCGCCGCTTCAGCAGGCGGCCTGCAATCCCTTGTGCCGCAGCAGCGCGTCGATCGACGGGTCACGCCCACGGAACGCACGGAACGACTCCAGCGCTGGACGGCTGCCGCCGACCTCCAGGATTTCCTGCCGAAACCGCCGGCCGGTGGGGACGTCCAGTACGCTGCCCCGCTCGGCGGCTGCCTCCTCGAAGGCGGCAAACGCATCGGCGCTGAGCACCTCGGCCCACAGATAGCTGTAGTAGCCTGCGGCATAGCCGCCGGCGAAAATATGGCTGAAGGTGTGCGGCATGCGGTGCCAGGCGGGCGGGCGCAGCACCGCCACCTCATCGCGCACCTGCTCCAGCAGGGCCATCACGTCGCCATCGGGGGCGCCTTCCAGGTGCAGGCGCATGTCCAACAGCGCGTACTCCACCTGTCGCAACAGCTGCAGCCCGCTTTGGTAGTTGCGGGCAGCCAGCATCTTGTCAAACAGGCTGCGGGGCAGGGCAGCGCCGGTGTCGACGTGACCGCTGAGGCCCTGCAGCGCCTCGTAGTCCCAACCAAAGTTTTCCAGGAACTGGCTCGGCAGCTCCACCGCATCCCACTCCACGCCGTTGATGCCCGCCACATCGTGCTCATCGATGCGGGTCAACAGGTGGTGCAGGCCGTGGCCGAATTCATGCAACAGCGTCGTGACGTCGTCATGCGTCAGCAGCGGCGGGCGGCCGTCGGCCCCGTCGCTGAAGTTGCACACCAGGTGCGCCACCGGGGTCTGCAGCCGACCGTCGTCGGGGCGGCGCCAGCGGCTGCGCACGTCGTCCATCCACGCCCCGCCGCGCTTGCCACTGCGCGCGCTGGGGTCGAGGTAGAACTGCCCGATCAGCTCTCCGTCGCGCTCCAGGCGAAACACCCGCACCGAGGGATGCCAGACCGGGGCCTGATCCGGCACGATGCGCAGCTCGAACAGGCGCCCCACCAGATCGAACAAACCCTGCAGCACGCGCGGCAGCGGAAAGTAGGGTTTGACCTCCTGCTCGCTGTAGGCGTAGCGCGCCTCGCGCAGCCGCTCGGCGATGTACGTCCAGTCCCAAGGCTGCGGATCGCCCAGCCCCAGTTCCGAGGCGGCATAGGCGCGCATGTCGGCCACGTCACGTTCGGCGTGCGGCCGTGCCCGCCGGGCCAGGTCGCGCAGAAACGCGATGACCTGCTCGGGCGACTCGGCCATCTTGGGCTTGAGCGACAGATGCGCGAAGCTGGCAAAACCCAGCAGCCGGGCTTCCTCGGTGCGCAGCTCCAGCAGCTCGCGCATGAGGGCGGTGTTGTCGTAACGCCGCAGCTCGCCTTCGGCCTGGTCGCTGGCGCGCGTGCCATAGGCGCGGTAGAGCCGCTCGCGCAGACCGCGGTGATGCGCAAACTGCATCACCGGCAGATAGACCGGCAGCTTCAGGCCCAGGCGGTAGCGCTGTGGCTGGCCCGCGGCCTGGGCGGCCGCGCGGGCACTGGCGCGCACATCCGGCGGCAGGCCGGCGACTTCGTCCTCGGTGGCGTCGTAGGTCCAGGCGTCGGTGGCATCCAGGGCGTTTTCGCTGAACTTTTGCGCCAGCTCGGCCTGCCGTTCCTGAATGGCGGCAAAGCGCTCTTTGGCGGCACCCTGCAGTTCGGCGCCGCCCAACACGAAGCCCTGCAGCGCCAGCGCACGGGCGCGCCGCTGCACCGCATCCAGCGCGTGGTCGTCCAGGGCTTTGTACTTGGCGTACAGCGCCTCGTCACTGCCCAGGCGGGTCCAGAACTCGGTGACGCGGGGCAGCAGCGCGTTGTAGGCGGCCCGCAGCTCAGGCGTGTCGGCCACCGCGTTGAGGTGGCTGACCACCCCCCAGGCACGGCCCAGCCGCTCGGTGGCCACGTCCAGCGTGCGCGCCAGCTGCTGCCAGTCGGGCGCAAAGTCCGGCGCGGTGGCCTGCGCCAAGGCCGCCTCGGCGGCATGCAGCAAGGCCTCCATCGCCGGCGCGACATGCTGGGGCTGCACCGCATCGAAACGCGGCAGTCCGCCAAAGTCCAGCAACGGGTTGTCCAGCAGGTTGGGGTCAAGACGGGTGTTCATGTCCGCAAGCATGCCACGGTTGGCCGGGCTTTGCCGGTGCAGGTGTACGCCTGCGCCGCGGCGGCCTGGCTGCCTGCCCGGTCACGTCGCGCATATTCGCCGGGCTGCTGAAAGCGGGCCTGCGTGTGACCAGGCCAGCCCCTGATGTGAGGGATGCTACGCTTAGGAAGCTTGCAAGCCAAGGCCAACGCGCAGGCCAGGATCCAAACGGAGGGAGAGTTCGTGCTGAAGCTGGAACAAATCCAGAAACATGCGGCGATAACGGGCCTGGAGCCCGGGCAGGTGGTGCGCATCGTCACGACCGAGCCGGTCGGTGACAATGCCCTGACCGTCTACTACAAGACCGCCGACGGCAAGCTGCTGGAGCGGATGCTGTTCCGCACCGACGAAGCCAAGCTGTCGTTGGCCGAGGCAGGACGCCCCTGGGCATTCGATGCACCCGGCGAAGACTTCAAGCTGGCCGTAGAGGCCTTGCGCATCGATCTGGCATACCTGTTCGACCCCATGATGGCGGTGCACACGTCGAACGTGGAGCCGCTGCCGCACCAGATCACCGCAGTCTACGAGTCGATGCTGCCGCGCCAGCCGCTGCGCTTTGTGCTGGCCGACGACCCTGGCGCCGGCAAGACCATTATGGCGGGCTTGCTCATCCGCGAGCTCACAATGCGGGCAGACGCCCAGCGCGTGCTGATCGTCGCCCCTGGCAGCCTGGTCGAGCAGTGGCAGGACGAGATGTACGAGAAGTTCGGCCTCGAG
>JANWZF010000001.1 GCA_025054905.1 Tepidimonas sp. | reverse complement strand
CAACCGGTAGTGTCCCAAGGGTCGCAAAGGGCTGACTGCTGCGCCGACGTCGCGCAGATCCAGCTGCGCCTGCAGCTGGCCGCGGTCGGGTGCGCGCGCCGCAGCCACGCTGCCAAGCCGCCAATGCAGGTCTTGGATCTGCAGCTGCGCCTGCCCCTGTAGGCCGACGGTGTTCCACGGCGCGCCCAACGCTTGCAACCACGCCAGATCCAGCCAGGCTTGCCAGGGTTGGCCCTCGAGCCAGAAGCCACCCTCGCGCCAGCGCAGCGTCAGCAACCAGGGTTGTTCGGCGCAGCAGTCAGGACGAAGCTCAAACCGCAGGCCCAGCAGGGCAGCATCGGCGGCCACGGTCCATTGCAGACGGCCGGGCAGATCCAATGACGTGGTTGATCCCCGGATGCGCAGCGCACCGCTGCCCGCCCACAGCGATCCGGTGGGCTGCAGCAACCGCACGCGGTCTGCGCTTGCCCGCTGCAGCAGCACGTCCAGCCAGCGGGCCGGGGCGTGCACCACGCTGGCAGCGCTGATGGCCAGCAGCGCCCCGGCGACGGCCCAACGCACGGTGGGGCGGCGGCTCATCGTCGTCCTCCGCCTGCCTGCAGCCCCACATGGCCGCTCCAGCGGGCTGCTGTGGCGTCGCGCTGCAACTCCAGATGCACCACGTGCAGGCGGCCTTGCTGACGCACGGCAGTCAACCAGCCCGCCAATGCCGCGGCTTCGGTCTGGTGCAGCTGCACGCGCCACCCTTGCGCCGGGTCGGGCTCGACGGTGGCTGTCGGGCCCAGCCATTCCTGTGTCAACGCGCGCAAGGTGGAGGCGGGCTCAGGCGGCTGGGTCACCGAGCGTTGCTCGGCCAGCGCTGCGGCCAGCTGGGCAATGCGTTGCAGCTCGGCCTGCGCCTGGGCCAGCCGCTGCGGGCTGGTTTGCCAGGCGCGCCAGGAGGGTACGACCACGAACACTGTCCATCCCAGCAGCAGGGCACCACCCAGCAACGTCCAGGCCTGACGTTGGGCCCATTCGAGCCAGCGGGTGCGGTGGGCTGCGACTTTTTCCATGAGCGCCATCACCCTCCGCTTGGCGTGCCGCGCAGATCCAGTCGCCACACGCGGTCGGCTCCTTGCGGGTGGGGCAAACCCGCGGCTCGGGCTGCGGCGTGGAGAGCTTCGGCGGATGGGGGGTGCTCCCAGGTCAGTTCGAGCACACCGTCTTGCAGGCGCAAGCGCAGCGGGGCAGCGCCGCCCTGTTCGCCCCAGGCATGCAGCCAGCGTTCCAGCGCCACAGGGCGGGAAGGACCGGACTGCTGGGCCAAGGCCTGGGCCAGCTGCCGACTGGGGTGCAGCAGCACCGGCACATCAGGCAAGGCGGCCCGCGCCAGCCGCAGTCCTTCCGCCTGCAGCGCGCGCTCGGCCTGCCGGGCCTGCCAGGCCAGCGCCGGAACGGCCAACAGGGGGATCGCCGCGGCGGTGGCCAGACCCCAGCGCGTGGCTCGCCACACCGGGGCGGTGGCCACGGCCCGCAGGGCGCGCGCCGCCCGCTGCCACCAGGCGCCGCCGATGCGGTGGCGCCAGGCAAATTGAGCCAGGTCAGCTCCCTCCTGCAAGGCCAGGTTCCACCGTGCGCCGGCAGGAACGGGTTGCCAGGGCAGGTGCGGCAGTGCCGCGCGGGCTTCGTCCAGACAGGCCGGATCGGCCCAGGCTTCGGACGCCGGGGGGAGGTTGGTTTCACCCGGAACCGTGGGGGCCGCGACGGTGCCATGCAGCAGTTCGCTGGCGTCGGTCAGAGGCGCCCACGCCACGCCATCCGGCCCGCTTAGCACGAAGGTGGGCTGCTCGTCTAGGGCGTGCACCCAGACCGTGAGGCGAGGCCCTGGTGTGCTTTCGGCGCACAAGCGCTGCACGGTCCAGCCCATGGCCTGCAGCCTGGCCACGGCCTCTTGCAGCCCTTCATCGCGGCAGACCGCAACCCAGCACCGTTGGCTGGAGCGATCGCGGGGGCCTAAAGCCCAGTGCAAGCGAGGCGGATCATCGAGCAGGTGCTCCTCCAGCAAACCCACCAAAGCCGGCAGATCGCGGCCCAACCGGCCCGGCGGCAGCTGCACCCAGTGCCACGATAGCCAAGGCGTCGGCACCACCAGCGCCACGTTCTGGGCGGTGCCAAGC
>JANWZF010000338.1 GCA_025054905.1 Tepidimonas sp. | reverse complement strand
CGGTACTCCCCCTTGTTGAAGTCGGACGCCGAGCCGTAGTACTCCTTGTACAGGCGACCGTCCACCTCCACCGTCTGGCCGGGCGACTCCTCGTGGCCGGCAAACAGCGAACCGATCATCACCATCGTGGCGCCGAAGCGGATGCTCTTGGCGATATCGCCGTGCTCGCGGATGCCGCCATCGGCGATGATCGGCTTGGTGGCCACACGGGCGCACCACTTCAGCGCCGACAGCTGCCAGCCGCCGGTGCCAAAGCCGGTCTTCAGGCGCGTGATGCACACCTTGCCCGGACCGATGCCGACCTTGGTGGCGTCGGCGCCCCAGTTTTCCAGGTCGATCACCGCCTCGGGCGTGCCCACGTTGCCGGCGATGACGAAGCTGCCGGGCAGGCGCTCCTTCAGCAGCGCGATCATGCGCTGCACGCTGTCGGCGTGCCCGTGCGCGATGTCGATCGTGATGTACTCCGGCGTCAAACCTTCGGCGGCCAGGCGTTCCACGGTCTGCACGTCGGCCGGCTTGACCCCCAGCGAGATCGACGCGTACAGGCCGCGCTCGCGCATGCGACGCACGAAGGCCACGTTGTCGAAGTCAAAGCGGTGCATCACGTAGAAGTAGCCGTTGGCCGCCAGCCACTCGGCGATCGGCTCGCTGATCACCGTTTTCATGTTGGCCGGCACCACCGGCAGCCGAAAGCGCCGCGGCCCGAACTGCACGCTGGTGTCGCACTGCGAGCGGCTGTCCACACGGCACTTGCGCGGCAGCAGCAAAATGTTGTCGTAGTCGAAGATTTCCATGAACGCGGCCAGAAAAAAACCGGGCGCCAGAAACTGGGCCCGGTGCCTGATTCTAGTCCAGCGGTGCTAGGATCGTGCCACGGCCGCTGCACCGCCTGTCGCTTCGCATGAACCCGTCCACCCTCATCGGCATGATCGCCAGCGTCGTCCTGCTGGCAGTGCTCATCTTCTTTGCTGCGGACGATCCGTGGCTGTTCATCGACCTGCCCAGTCTGGGCATCGTGCTGGTGGGCACGATGGCCGCCACCTTCCTGAGCTACCCCATGAAGGAGGTGTTGCGCGTCTTCGGCCTGATCCGCATCGTGATGCGCAACGAGCGCCTCTACACCCAGCGTGACATCGAGGAGCTGGTGGACATTTCGCGCCTGTGGATGCGTGACGATCCGGTGGCGGTGGAGCGCGCGCTGCCGCGCGTCAACAACCCCTTCCTGCGCACCGGGGTGCAGCTGGTCATCGACCGCATCCCTGAGGAAGACATCCTGGACCTGCTGCAATGGCGCATTTCGCGCATGAAGGCCAAGGAAGCCGCCGAAGCGCAGCTGTTTCGGGTCATGGCCAGCTACGCGCCGGCCTTTGGCATGATCGGCACACTGGTGGGGCTGATCAACCTGATGGACATTGTGGGCAGCGGGGATCTGGTGGCCATCGGCCGCCATCTGGCCGTGGCGTTGATGACCACCTTCTACGGCATCCTGCTGGCCAACCTGGTGTTCAAGCCGGTGGCGGTCAAGCTCGAGCGGCGCACCGAGCAGCGCGTGGTGCTGATGAACATGGTGCTGCAGGGCATTTCGATGATGTGTGCCAAGCGCAGCCCCTCGCTGATGCGCGAAACGCTCCATTCGTTTGTCGCGCACGTGGACGACGAAATCCACGACCCCCTGGCCAGCACGGCCGCAGCCAAGGGCGCGGGCCCGGCACGCCCGCCGCAACGCTGAACGGGCCATGAA
>JANWZF010000322.1 GCA_025054905.1 Tepidimonas sp. | reverse complement strand
GGGCTGCCCGCCGCGGCCGATCAATTGCCCGCCTGCGACCCGGTGCAACCCGCCTTGATGCTGCGCAGCGCGCAAGCCGCGCTGGCCGAGGGCTTGCTGCAACGCGCCACGGTCGTGGCCGGCTGTGGGGCCGGCTCGGCCCTGGCCGAGCTGCTGCCCACGCTGCTGCACCATGCAGCGCGCCTGGTGCTGGATGCCGATGCGCTCAACGCCCTGGCGGCAGCCGCTGGCCCCACGGCCCACCCCTGGCAGGCCGAGCTGGGCCAACGCCGCGCACGGGGCTGGCTGACCGTGCTCACCCCTCACCCGCTCGAAGCTGCCCGGCTGCTGGACTGCTCCGTGCACTCGGTGCAGAACGACCGCTGGGCTGCGGCCCGCGCCTTGGCCGAACGGCTGCAGGTGATCGTGGTGCTCAAAGGCAGCGGCACGGTGATCGCCGCCCCCGACCAAACGCCCTGGGTGGCAGCCAGCGGCAGCGGCTGGCTGGCCACCGCCGGCAGCGGGGACGTGCTGGCCGGGCTGATCGGCGCACGACTGGCCACCTTGCCAGCCTGCGCCGGGCCACAAGCCACGCTGCAAGCCGTGGCCGAGGCGGTCTGCGCCCACGGTACGCTGCCGACCGAAGCAGCCGGCACCTGGCCCCCAACGGCCAGCGACTTGCTGCCAGCGCCGCGGTAGCCTCGATCCACCACCCGCCCGAGGAGACAACCCATGCCGATCGCCGACCACGACCTGCCACGCTGCGCGGCCAACTTTGCCCCGCTGACGCCGCTGGACTTTCTGCGCCGCGCTGCCGAGGTGTATCCGGATCTACCCGCCATCGCCTACGGTCTTGCCCCCGACACGCGCCCTCAGACCTAGGCGCAGACCGCACAGCGCTGCCGCCGCCTGGCCAGCGCCCTCAACGCCGCCGGCGTGCAGCGTGGTGACGTGGTGGCGACACTGCTGCCCAACACGCCGCCGATGGTCGAAGCGCACTTTGGCGTGCCGCTGGCGGCAGGCGTGCTCAACGCCCTCAACACCCGCCTGGAGCCCAGTGCCATCGCCTACATGCTGGATCATGGGGAAGCGCGCGCGGTGATCGTCGATCCCGAGTTCAGCGCACTGCTCGCCCAGGCCCTGGCGCTGCGCTCGCGCACGCAGCCACTGCTGGTGATCCAGACGCAGGATGCCTCCTTCGGGGCTCCGACGGCGGCGCTGGAGGCAATCGACTACGAAGACCTGCTGGCTCGCGGCGATCCGCAGCATCCCTGGCAAGGGCCGCAGGATGAATGGGACGCCATCGCGCTGAACTACACCAGTGGCACCACCGGCGCCCCCAAAGGTGTGGTCTATCACCACCGCGGCGCTGCGCTCAACGCGCTGTCCAACATTCTGGAGTGGGACATGCCGCAGCACCCGGTGTACCTGTGGACCCTGCCGATGTTCCACTGCAACGGCTGGTGCTTTCCGTGGACCGTGGCTGCTCGCGCCGGCCTCAACGTCTGCTTGCGCAAGGTCGATGCCGCTGCGGTGCTGCACGCCATGCGGCGTTGGAAAGTGACGCATTACTGTGGCGCCCCGATCGTGCACGCGATGCTGGCCGACGCCCCCGCCGAGCTCCGACAAGGGCTGCCTCCCGGCATCCGGGGCATGGTGGCCGCCTCGGCACCGCCGGCGGCGCTGCTGGAGGCCATGGATCGTCTGGGCATCGAACTGACGCATGTCTACGGCCTGACCGAGGTGTATGGGCCCGCCACCGTGTGCGCGGCGCAGCCCGACTGGAACCAGCGCCCGCTGGATGAACGGGCGCGCCTGCACGCCCGCCAGGGCGTGCGCTACCACCTGCAGCGCGACGCGTGCGTGCTCGACCCCCAAACCCTACAGCCCGTGCCGTGGGACGGCCGCACGATTGGCGAGGTGATGTTTCGCGGCAACATCGTGATGAAGGGCTACCTGAAAAACCCCGAGGCCACCGCGGCGGCGTTTGCTGGTGGCTGGTTCCATACCGGTGACCTGGCGGTCCAGCACCCCGACGGCTACATCAAGATCAAAGACCGCAGCAAAGACATCATCATCTCGGGCGGCGAAAACATCTCCTCGCTGGAAATCGAGGACGTGCTGTACCGTCACCCGGCGGTGCAGGCGGCCGCCGTGGTGGCCAAGCCCCATCCACGCTGGGGCGAGACGCCGTGCGCGTTTGTCGAGCTCAAGCCGGGGGCGCAGGTGCAGCCTGAGGAACTGATCGCCCACTGCCGCCAGCACCTCGCTGGCTTCAAGGTGCCACGTGCAGTGGTGCTGGGCGAGTTGCCCAAGACCAGCACCGGCAAGATCCAGAAATTCGAACTGCGCCAGCGCGTCGGCTCGGTCCAGGCGATCGACGTTTGAGGCGGCGCCAATCCCACGGCGCCATCGGCTGCGGATCGGACCACAGCCCCCGACCTGCAGCACGCGCAGCCAGCTCGGCCGCGGCGTAGCGCCAACGCTGCGGCCACGGCTGCTGCCGTGCGTGCGCGGTGTCATGCCAGGCCCAGCCGTGCTCCAGCAGCGCGAGGTTGAGCTCCAGCCGTTGCCCATCTGCGGGGAACAAGCGCCACACCACGGCCAGCAGCCGCCCATAACGATCATGACCATGCTGTTGCAGCATCACCGGCTGACC
>JANWZF010000249.1 GCA_025054905.1 Tepidimonas sp. | reverse complement strand
AGGGTGACTCATGTGTGGCATCGTCGGCGCGGTGGCCTGCACCGATATCGTCAGCGTGCTGTTGCAGGGCTTGCAGCGGCTGGAATACCGGGGTTACGACTCGTGTGGGCTGGCCGTGCATCAGGGGGCCCCGCTGGATGGCACGGTGCCTGCCCGAGGGGGGCTGTGGTGTGCGCGCAGCATCGCGCGGGTGGCGGACCTGGCCGAGCAGGTGCACAGTCTGCGTGCAGCCACCGGCATTGCGCACACCCGCTGGGCCACGCACGGTGCGCCCACGCCGGCCAATGCGCATCCCCAGGTCAGCTATGGCCCCGCCGCCGAGGCGGCCCCCCGCACGCCCAGGGTGGCCCTGGTGCACAACGGCATCATCGAAAACCACGCCGAGCTGCGCGAGCAGCTGCAGGCGCGTGGCTACCGCTTCGAAAGCCAAACCGACACCGAGGTCATCGCGCACCTGATCGACAGCCTGTACGAGGGCGATCTGGCCGATGCGGTGCTGCGCGCGGTGCGCCAGTTGCAGGGGGCCTATGCGATCGCGGTGTTGCACCACGATGAGCCGCAGCGCCTGGTGGGCGCACGCGCCGGTTCACCCCTGGTGCTGGGGGTGGGACAGGCCGCCGGGGGCCAGCCCAGCCCGCTGTACCTGGCCAGCGACGCGTTGGCCCTGGCCGGGGTAACCGACCAGTTCGTTTTTCTGGCCGAAGGCGATGTGGTCGATCTGCAGCTCGGGCGCTGGCGCATCCTGGACCGGCAAGCGGTGTTGCAGGAAGCGACGGCGCGGCCGCTCAAGCGCGTGCAGCTGGCCAGCCAGGACGTGGCGCTGGGCCCGTACCGCCACTACATGCAAAAGGAAATCTTCGAGCAGCCACGCGCGCTGGCCGACACGCTGGAAGGGGTGGAGGGCATCGTGCCGGAGTTGTTCGACGACCACGGCCAGCGCTCGCGTGCGGCCTGGCGCGTGTTCGATGCCATCGACCGCGTGCTGATCCTGGCCTGCGGTACGAGCCACTACGCCGGCTGCGTGGCGCGCTACTGGCTGGAGGCGCTGGCCGGCGTGCCCACGGCGGTGGAAATCGCCAGCGAATACCGCTACCGCTGTAGCGTGGCCGACCCGCGCACGCTGGTGGTGGCCATCAGCCAAAGCGGCGAGACCGCCGACACGCTGGCGGCGCTGCGCCACGCCCAGACGCTGGGTATGCACAACACCCTGGCCATCTGCAACGTGGCCACCAGCGCGCTGGTGCGCGAGTGCGAGCTCGCCTATGTCACGCGCGCCGGAGTGGAGATCGGGGTGGCCAGCACCAAGGCCTTCACGACGCAGCTGGCCGCGCTGTTCTTGTTGACGCTGGTGCTGGCTCAGGCCAAGGGGCGCCTGACAGCGCCGCAGCAGGCGCATCACCTGCGCGCCCTGCGTCACCTGCCGGTGGCGTTGCAGGGCGTGCTGGCGCTGGAGCCGCAGGTCATCCGCTGGGCCGAAGACTTTGCCAGCAAGGAGCACGCCCTGTTCCTGGGACGCGGCGCGCACTATCCGATCGCGCTGGAGGGGGCGCTCAAGCTCAAGGAGATCAGCTACATCCACGCCGAAGGCTATCCGGCCGGCGAGCTCAAGCACGGTCCGCTGGCGCTGGTGACCAGCGCGATGCCGGTGGTGGCGGTGGCCCCCAACGACGCGCTGCTGGACAAGCTCAAGAGCAACCTGCAGGAGGTGCGCGCGCGCGGCGGCGTGCTGTACGTGCTGGCCGATGCCGACACGCGCATCGCCAGCGAAGACGGCGTGCATGTCATCCGCATGCCGGAACACTACGGCGTCTTGAGTCCCATCCTGCACGTGGTGCCGCTGCAGCTGCTGGCCTACCACACGGCCTGCCTGCGCGGCACCGACGTGGACAAGCCGCGCAACCTGGCCAAGAGCGTGACGGTGGAGTAGGTGGACCAGAGGTTGAGAGAAGCCCAAAAGGTGCCCGTGGGTATCCTTGCTAGGCCCCTCAGGGGGGTGCGAAACCGTCTCATGCTTGGGTCGAGCAGCCTGCAGTGAGGCAACTGAGCCTGACCCCAGCGGGATTGGGGCAACAGGTCGGCCATCGAATTGGCTTGCCTTACGGAGGTCAGACGGTGCACCTGCACTCGTTCTTCAGGCCGGTGCAAGGTGCTGTTGCCTCGCCGAAGCGGTACACCCCGAGGTTACGATATGGGGCCGCTGTGCTGCAGCGTCGTAGGGGTGCTGCACCGGACGTTGGGCACCATAAAGGAGAGGGCATGTCGAAAATCGGTGGGGACCAAGGGCTGTCGCGGCGTGCGCTGTTGCGTTGGTCGGCTGTGGCTGCCTCGGCGGTGTCAGGCTGGACGGCGGGGCGTACGGATGCGCCGCTGCCCGTGGTGGCCAGCTTCAGCATTCTGGGTGACTGGGTGCGCCGTGTCGGCGGCGAGCGCGTGCGGGTGGAAACCCTGGTGGGGCCAGAGTCTGACGCGCATGTGTTCCAGCCCTCGCCTGCGGATGTACGCCGGGTGGCGGCGGCCCGGTTGGTGCTGCTCAATGGGTGGGGCTTGGAGGGATGGATGGAGCGCTTGCTGCGCAACGCAGCCTACCGGGGCACCGTCGTGCGCGTGACCGAGGGGATGGAGCCGCTGCGGGCCGCGCGTCATGATCAGCATGCGCACGGCCATCACAGCCACGGAGATGTCGATCCCCATGTCTGGCAGGACGTGGTGCGGGCACGCCACGCCGTGCTGCGGATTGCGCAGGCACTGTGCGCGGTGGATGCCGCCGGCTGCGAAGGCTACCGCGCCCGGGCCGAAGCCTATGCGCAGCAGCTCGAAGCGTTGGACCAGGAAATCCGCGCCGCGTGGGCGACGATTGCGCCGCAGCAGCGCAAGGTGGTGACCTCGCACGACGCCCTGGGCTATTACGCGCGTGCTTATGGGGTGCAGATTTGGCCGGTCCAGGGGCTGAGCACCGACAGCCAGCCGTCCGCGGCCGCCGTGGCGCGGCTGGTCCGCCTGGTCCGGCGCGAGCAGGTTCGCGCCATCTTCGTGGAGCGGCTGGCCGACACCCGGCTGGTGGAGCAGATCGCGCGGGAGGCTGGCGTGCGCCCGTCGACGGTGCCGCTGTACGTCGACACCCTGTCAGGGCCTGAGGGGCCCGCGCCCGACTACGTGGCGCTGATGCGCCACAATACCCGTGCGATGGTCGAAGCCATCCGCGCCGCCGTGCGCTGACGCTGCGCCCTCTCTGCCGCCAACGACGTCTACCCGATGCTGCCTGAGCACTGTGCCCCGGTCCCGCTGGAGCATGCCTACCGCCTGATGAACCACGGGCCAACCGTGCTGGTGTCGGCCACGCATGGGGGCTGCGACAACGTGATGGCGGCGGCCTGGGCCTGTGTGCTGGACTTTGCGCCCGATCCCAAGGTGACGGTGGTGCTGGACAAGGCCACCCGCACGCGCGAGCTGATCGAGGCCAGCGGCCGCTTTGCCCTGCAGTTGCCACCCAGGGCACTGCTGCGGCTGACGGTGGGGGTCGGCACCGACAGCGCGCGCAGCGTCCCGGACAAGCTGCAGCGGCACGGGGTGCGGCTGTTTTGTCCCCCGGGATACGATGTGCCGCTGGTGCAGGGCTGCGTCGGCTGGATCCTGTGCGAGCGCATCCCCGAGCCGCACAACGAGCAGACCTACGATCTGTTCATCGGCCGCGTGCGCGCCGCATGGGCCGATGAGCGCGTGTTTCGCCAGGGACGCTGGCACCTGGACACCGCGCCGGATGAGCTGCGCACGCTGCACCACGTGGCCGGTGGCGCCTTCATCGTGGCGGGCCCAGTCGTGCAGGGCTAAGGCCGTTCGGTGGCGAGGCGAGCCCGGCCCAGGCGGTGCTGTCAGCGCAACCACAGTGTGGGCGTGGCCGCAGACGCCGCGGCTTGCATGTGGCCGATCACCCAGCCGGGCGCGCCCTGCGCGGCCGTGAACGCCGCCTGGACAGCGTCCAGCGCCTGCGGTGCGCAGGCCACCAGCAGGCCGCCGCTGGTTTGGGGGTCGGTCACCAGCGTTTGCCAGCGCGCGCGCTCGGGCGGCGGCAGCGCCGACAGATCGACCGCATCGCCGTAGCTGGCCCAGTTGCGCGCCGAAGCGCCGGTGGCCACACCTTGCGCAACCAGGGCCTGGCTGATTTCCAGCACCGGCACCCTGGTGTGCTCGACCACCGCATCCAGCCCGGCGGGGCGGCACATTTCCAGCAGATGCCCGGCCAGACCAAAGCCGGTCACATCGGTCATCGCGTGCACGCCTTCGAGCTCGCCCAGCGCCACGCCCGCCCGGTTGAGCAGCGTGGTCCAGCGCCGCATGAGCGCATAGCCATCGGCGTCGAGCCGTCCCTTTTTGAGCGCGGCCGACAGCACGCCGATGCCCAGCGGCTTGCCCAGCACCAGCAGGTCACCCGCCTGCGCGCCGGCGTTGGTCTTGACCCGCTGTGGGTGCACGGTGCCCAGAGCCACCAGGCCGTAGATCGGCTCGACGGTGTCGATCGAATGGCCGCCGGCCAGCACCACGCCGGCGTGGCGGCACACCGCCGCGCCACCCTGCAGCACGCGGCCGATCACCTCGTGCGGCAGCTGCTGGATCGGCATGCCCACCAGCGCCAGCGCCAGCAGCGGCTGGCCCCCCATCGCGTACACGTCCGACAGCGCGTTGGTGGCGGCGATCGCGCCGAAGTCGAACGCATCGTCCACCACAGGCGTAAAAAAGTCCGTCGTGGCCACCAGCGCCAGGTCGTCGCGCAGCTGCCACACGGCCGCATCGTCGCTGGTGGCGGTCCCCACCAGCAGCTCGGGCGGAGCCAGGTGCGCAGGCACCTGCGCCAGCAGTTGCTGCAGCACAGCGGGGGCGATCTTGCAGCCACAGCCGCCGCCGTGGGCCCATTGGGTCAGTCGAAGGGGATCGCGTACGGGTTCCGTCATCGTCATAGGCTGCCACAGTGCGGCTACAGTTGGGCCTCATGGCCAACAAGCCCGATATTGTGACGCTGCAGGAGCTGGATGCCTTCGATGCCGTGATCGATGCGCGCAGCCCCGCCGAATATGCCGAGGATCACCTGCCCGGGGCGATCAACTGCCCCGTGCTCGACGACGACCAGCGCCGCGTTGTCGGCACACTGTACAAGCAGCGCGGCCCGTTCGAGGCGCGTCGCCTGGGTGGCGTCTGGGTGGCGCGCAACATCGCCCGCCACGTGGAGGCACTGATGCAGGACAAGCCTGCCCACTGGCGGCCGCTGGTGTACTGCTGGCGTGGCGGACAGCGCAGTGGTTCGTTTGTGTTGTGGCTGCGCCAGATCGGTTGGGCCGCCGCGCAGCTGCAGGGCGGCTACAAAGCCTACCGGCGCTGGGTGGTGCAGCAGCTGCAGGCGTTGCCGCCGGGGCTGACCTGGCGCGTGCTGGCCGGGCCGACCGGCAGCGGCAAGACCCGCCTGCTGCACGCGCTGGCCGCCGCGGGACAGCAGGTGCTGGATCTGGAGGGCTTGGCGCGGCACCGTGGCTCGATTCTGGGAGCGTGGCCGGATGGCCAGCCTCAGCCCAGCCAGAAGGCGTTCGACACCGCGCTGGTGCATGCGCTGCGCGGGTTCGA
>JANWZF010000237.1 GCA_025054905.1 Tepidimonas sp. | reverse complement strand
CCGAGGCGCTGCAGCTGCACAACGATGAGGTGGTGCACATCCCGCTGCACAACCAGATCATTCCGTGGGCGATGAAGAAGAACGTTGAAGTCGTGCACCGCGCCGACAACCGGCTCGACTGGCGCGTGGTCAAGGTGAACTAAGGCCTGCCACGCCCCCTGCTGCACGACGGTCCGCCCTGCGGTGGACACGGCGGGGCGCAGGGTTCATCTGTTGCATCAAGCAGCGCGGCTGCCGCCAACCGGGTAGGTTGGCGGCGCTGGCGCATGGAGTGAGCTGATGTTGGCGTTTGTGTTGCGCCGCCTGCTGCAGGCGGCAGTCGTGATGCTGGCGGTGGCGTGGGTGGCCTTCATGCTGTTTCAGTATGTCGGTGACCCCGTGGTGCAAATCCTGGGGCAGGACGCGACCCCCGAGGAGGTGGCGCGGGTGCGCGCCGAGCTGGGGCTGGATCAGCCGTTTTTCGTGCAGTTTGCGCATTTCGTGGTGAATGCCATGCAGGGCAACTTCGGCGTCAGCCTGCGCCAGGGCGCGCCGGTGGCGCAGCTGATTGCTGAGCGGCTGCCGGCCACGCTGGAGCTGGCGTTGGTGGCGGCGCTGCTGGCGTTGGTGGTGGGCATCCCGATGGGGGTGTATGCGGCGCTGAAGCGCGGCACCTGGCTGGCGCAGCTGTTCATGACCTTTTCGCTGCTGGGTGTGTCGCTGCCGACCTTCCTGATCGGCATCGTGCTGATCCTGGTGTTTGCGGTGCAGCTGGGCTGGTTGCCCAGCTTTGGCCGTGGCGAGGTGGTGCAGCTGGGCTGGTTCAGCAGCGGTCTGCTGGCTCCCGGCGGCTGGCGCCACCTGGTGCTGCCGGCGCTGACGCTGGCCATCTTTCAGCTCACGCTGATCATGCGCCTGGTGCGCGCCGAAATGCTGGAGGTGCTGCGCACCGACTACATCAAGTTTGCGCGCGCGCGCGGGTTGACCGACCGGGCGATCCACTTCGGCCATGCCTTGAAAAATACGCTGGTGCCGGTGATCACCATCACCGGCCTGCAGCTGGGCGGGCTGATCGCCTTTGCCATCATCACGGAGACCGTGTTTCAGTGGCCCGGCATGGGGCTGCTGTTCATCCAGGCGGTGACCTTCGCCGACATTCCGGTGATGGCCGCCTACCTGTGCCTGATTGCGCTCATTTTCGTGGTCATCAACCTGGTGGTCGATCTGCTGTACTTCGCGGTCGATCCACGCCTGCGGCTGGACAAGGCCGGCGGGCATTGATGGCTGCCCGCTTCCCCAAGAAGGAAGGAACCCAACGATGAAAACCTGGTGGATGCGCTGGTGGGACAGCGACATCGGTTACAGCTTTCGCACCTCGCCGACGGCGCTGGTGGCCGCGGCGATTGCGCTGGTCTGCGGCCTGGCCGCGTTGCTGGCGCCGTGGGTGGCGCCGCACAATCCCTTCGATCTGGCCAGTCTGGACCTGGGCGATGCCCGCCTGCCGCCGGTGTGGTATGAGCAGGGGCAATGGCGCTATCCGCTCGGCACCGATGATCAGGGACGCGACATCCTGTCAGCCCTGATCTATGGCGCGCGCATCTCGCTGTTCGTCGGGCTGGTGTCGGTGGCGCTGTCGGTGGCAATCGGGGTGGCACTGGGGTTGCTGGCGGGCTTTGTCGGGGGGTGGCTCGATGCCCTGCTGATGCGGCTGTGCGACGTGATGCTGTCGTTTCCGGCCATCCTGATCGCGTTGCTGATTGCCGGGGTGGGCAAGGCGCTGTTTCCCAACGCCCATGAATCGCTGGCGTTTGGGGTGCTGATCACCTCGATCACCTTGACCGGCTGGGTGCAGTACGCGCGCACGGTGCGTGGCTCCACGCTGGTGGAGCGGCAAAAAGACTACGTGCAGGCCGCGCGCGTCATCGGCGTGGCGCCATGGCGCATCATGCTGCGCCATGTGTTGCCCAACGTGCTGGGCCCGGTGCTGGTGCTGGCCACCATCCACGTGGCCACGGCCATCATCACCGAGGCCACGCTGTCATTCCTCGGCGTGGGCGCGCCGCCGACGGCTCCGTCGCTGGGCACGCTGGTGCGCATCGGCAACGACTACCTGTTTTCGGGCGAGTGGTGGATCACCATCTTTCCGGGGCTGATGCTGGTGCTGATCGCCTTGTCGGTCAACCTGTTGGGCGACTGGCTGCGCGATGCGCTCAACCCGCGCCTGCGTTGACGAGGGGGATGACGACGATGAACCCACTGCTCGAAGTGCAAGATCTGGTGGTGGAATTTCCAACCCGTCGCGGGGTGCTGCGCGCGCTGGACGGTGTGTCCTTCAGCATCGCGCCGGGCGAAATCCTGGGCGTGGTGGGCGAATCGGGGGCGGGCAAATCGCTCACCGGTGCGGCCATCATCGGTCTGCTGGAGCCGCCCGGGCGCATCGGCGGCGGGCAAATCCGGCTGCAGGGCCAGCGCATCGATGACCTGCCGCCCCAGGAGATGCGGCGCATCCGGGGCCGGCGCATCGGTGCGATCTTCCAGGATCCGCTGACCTCGCTCAATCCGCTCTACACCATCGGGCGGCAGCTGACCGAAACCATCATGACGCATCTGGACGTCTCGGCTGCCGAGGCGCGCCGCCGCGCCATCGCGCTGCTGCAGGACACCGGCATTCCGGCGGCCGAGCAGCGCATCGACCATTATCCGCACCAGTTTTCGGGCGGCATGCGTCAGCGCGTCGTGATCGCGCTGGCGCTGGCCGCGGAGCCGCAGCTGGTGGTGGCCGATGAGCCGACCACGGCGCTGGACGTCTCGATCCAGGCGCAGATCATCACGCTGCTCAAGCGCATCTGTCGTGAGCGCGGTGCGGCGGTGATGCTGATCACGCACGACATGGGGGTGATCGCCGAGACGTGTGACCGCGTGGCCGTCATGTACGCGGGCCGCGTGGCCGAGATTGGGCCGGTGCACGAGGTCATCCACCGCCCTGCGCACCCCTACACGGCTGGCCTGATGCGCTGCATCCCCGACATGGAGCAGGAGCGCGATCGGCTGCACCAGATCGATGGCGCGATGCCGCGTCCAGGCCAATGGCCGCGTGGCTGTGCGTTCCATCCGCGCTGCCCACACGCCATGCTGCGCTGCCACGACCAGCGCCCCGACCTGATGCCTGCCGGCGCCACCCGCGCCGCCTGCTGGCTGCACGCAGCGGCCGCCACCGCGGCCGCGCAGGAGGAAACCCCATGACCGCGATGACCGCTGCGACCCCGCAGCCGACGGCCGGCACCCCTTTGGTGCAGGTGCACGACGTGGCCCGCACGTTCGATGTCTCGGCTCCCTGGCTCAACCGCGTGCTGCAGCGCCTGCCGCGGCAGCGGCTGCATGCCGTCGATGGCGTCAGCTTCGAGATTGCGCGCGGCCAGACGCTGGCGCTGGTGGGCGAGTCCGGCTGTGGCAAAAGCACCCTGGCGCGCTTGCTGGTTGGTCTGTACCGGCCCACGCGCGGGCAGGTGCGCTTCGATGGCCAGGACGTGCACGCCACGCTGGCCGGGCGCCAGGGGCGCGCGCTGCGCCGGCGCATGCAGATGATCTTTCAGGACCCCTACGCCAGCCTCAATCCGCGCTGGCGGGTCGAGGCGATCATCGCCGAGCCGCTGCGCGAGCATGGCCTGGTGGCGGGGCGCGCCGCGCAGCGCGAGCGGGTGGCCGAGCTGCTGCGCGCCGTCGGCTTGAGTCCGCACGACATGGTCAAGTACCCGCATCAGTTTTCCGGCGGCCAGCGCCAGCGCATCTCGATTGCGCGGGCACTGGCCACGCAGCCCGAATTCCTGGTGTGCGACGAGCCCACCTCGGCGCTGGACGTCAGCGTGCAGGCGCAGGTGCTCAACATCATGAAAGACCTGCAGCGCCAGCACGGCTTGACCTATCTGTTCATCAGCCACAACCTGGCGGTGGTGCGCCACGTCAGCGATCAGGTCGGCGTGATGTACCTCGGCCGACTGGTGGAGCTGGCCGACAAGCGCACGCTGTTTGCGCAGCCGCGCCATCCGTACACGCGCATGCTGCTGGAGGCGATCCCGAAGCTGCACGCCACCGGGCAGGCCCGCACCCCGGTGCAAGGGGAAGTGCCCAACCCGCTGCATCCCCCCAGTGGCTGTGCGTTTCACCCGCGCTGCCCGCACGCCGACGCACGCTGCAAGACCGAACGTCCAACGCTGCAGACGGTGGCCGGGGTGCGCGTGGCCTGCCATGCCGTGCAGGAAGGCCGGCTCTGAGCAGGCCGCCGGCGCGGCTCAGGGCGCGGCCGTGCCCGCCTGGACGGCGGCAGACCAAGTGTCGGCCGCCAGGCACAGATCGGCCCAGGCCTTGCCTTTGTCGGCCGGGTTGCGCAGCAGGTAGGCCGGGTGGTACGACACCACCACCGGCACCTGCAGGTCGTCGAAGCGGGCCGTGAACACGCGCGCACGCAGCCGGCCCAGC
>JANWZF010000227.1 GCA_025054905.1 Tepidimonas sp. | reverse complement strand
TTTGAGCAGACGCTGCCCCGCTGGAGTGGGACGCACCGGGCGGCTGCGCACCAGCAGCACCGTGCCGACCTGAGCTTCCAGGGCGCGTAGGCGTTGCGAGACCGCCGACTGCGTGATCGACAGGCGCTGGGCCGCGCGCTCGAAGCCGCCTTCTTCGACGATGGCGGCCAGGCATTCAAGGGCATCGGGGTCAAACGTGGTGACGGCCATCGGCGGATCGTGGGCGGAGGTTTATTAGAGTTTCTGATGTAGGAGGCTTTTCGTCAATAAGACTTCACGCAACGGGTCGCTTGCCCGACACTGCGGCCTGCGCGAAAGCCCCCGCAGCGACCGCGCGTCTGCGGGGCCTACAAGGAGCAAGCGATGCGAGTGGTGGTGTTGGGTGCGGGCATCATCGGCACTTCGACGGCGTGGCATCTGCTGCGGCGGGGCCATGAGGTGCTGTTGGTCGATCGCCAGCCGGATGCGGCGCTGGAGACCAGTTTTGCCAATGCGGCGCAGATCTCGGTGAGCTACTGCGAGCCGTGGGCCAACCGGCAGGCGCCGTGGAAGGCCCTGAAGTGGATGTTCGATGCCCAGGCGCCGCTGCTGTGGCGTCCGCAGTGGGATGCGGCGCAATGGCGCTGGCTGTGGCAATTTCTCGGTCAGTGCCACGACGCGGCTTTCGAGCGCAACGTGGCACAGCTGGTGGCGCTGGGCCGCTACAGCCATGCCACGCTGCATGAGATGGTGGCCAGCACCGGCATCGAGTACCAGCGCAGCCAGCGCGGCATCGCGCATGTCTACAGCGATGCGCGGGCCTTCGATGAGGCTGCTGCTGCCGCCGAGCTGATGCGCCGCCACGGAGTGCAGCGCCAGGTGATCGGCCGCGACGAGCTGCTGCGGATCGAGCCCGCCCTGCAGGCGTATGCGGCGCACATCGTGGGGGGCACCTACACCCCTACCGACGAGCATGGCGATGCGCGTGTGTTCACCCAGGCGCTGGCGCGCCACTGCGCCCAACAGGGCGCGCAGCTGCTGTTTCAGCATGAGGTTGAGCGGCTGGAGGTGGCGGGTGGGGCCGTGCAGCGGGTGCAGCTGCGCTGCCGGCAGACCGGCCAGGTGCGTGCGCTGCAGGCTGACGCCTACGTGGTGGCCTGTGGCTCGTACAGCGCGCCGCTGCTGGCTTCGGTGGGCGTGCGCGTGCCGATTTACCCCGGCAAAGGCTACAGCGCCACGCTGGCGCTGCGCGATCCGGCGCGCGCGCCGCAGGTCAGCCTGATCGACGATGCGCGCAAGATCGCCCTTTCACGTCTGGGTGATCAGCTGCGGGTGGCCGGCACGATCGAGCTGGGTGGCTTTGACCTGCGGCTGGACACCCCCGTGGCACAGGCGCGCTGCCATATGCTGCTGCAGCGTGTGGAGGAGCTGTTCCCGGGGGTGGCCGACACCCGCCCACCGCAGCAGGGAGGGCAGCCGAATTTCTGGTGTGGGCTGCGCCCGGCCACGCCGACCAACGTGCCGCTGATCGGGCGGCTGCCGCTGCAGCGGCTGTGGATCAACGCCGGCCACGGCACGCTGGGGTGGACGCATGGGGCAGGTTCGGGCCGTGCGCTGGCCGAGCTGATCAGCGGTGAGCGGCCCGCGCTGGCGTTTCGCTTTCTTGGCTACGACGACGCACCGCGCGATGCTGCAGCCGGGGCGAAAGCTTCGTGCGTGGTCTGAGCGGGCCCAGCACCCGCAGGATTTGCGGGGCCTTGGGTGCACCGTTTCGCGGCGCAGGTACGCCCACGGTACCATCGCAGCCCATGGATGAGCCCACGCCTGCGCGGCTGCGGGCCGCGTTGGGGTGTTTTGCCACGGGGGTGACCATCGTCACCGCGCGCGCACCCGATGGCGCCCCGGTTGGCCTGACCGTCAATTCGTTCAGCTCGGTGTCGCT
>JANWZF010000160.1 GCA_025054905.1 Tepidimonas sp. | reverse complement strand
GACTGGATTATTTCAGCTTGGCTTCCTTGTACTCGACATGCTTGCGCGCCACCGGGTCGTACTTCATGAACGACAGCTTGTCCGGGGTCGTTTTCTTGTTTTTTGTCGTCGTGTAGAAGTGACCGGTTCCCGCGGTCGACTCCAGCTTGATCTTTTCGCGTCCGCCTTTGGCAGCCATGATGGGCGACTCCTTGTTACGTTACGGGATTAGGCCTGGCCGCGCGCGCGCAGATCGGCCAGCACCGCCTCGATGCCCACTTTGTCGATCAGGCGCAGCGCCGCGCCCGAGACGCGCAGCCGCACCCAGCGCTTTTCGCTCTCAATCCAGAAGCGGCGCGTCTGCAGGTTGGGCAGAAAACGGCGCTTGGTCTTGTTGTTGGCGTGGGAAACGTTGTGTCCCACCATGGGCTTTTTGCCCGTCACTTCGCACACACGTGCCATGATGCTGGTCACTCCATCGAATGTCAGCCGCCAAAAGCCCATGACGGACCCTTGGCCGCACCTCGCCCGCGTCCTGTGCTGTGCCGCCTGCCACACGTGGAGTGCCGCTAAGAAAGATCGACAAGTCACGGCGTGTGGACGGCTCCGGCTCGCGGGCGGCCTGCTTTTGCCCCCAGGGCAAGCCACGACAGCTGCCCGGCAGCAAACCCGCAATTATACGGTTTTCCGCGGCCGTCTGGCATCAAGCCGCGTGCTGCTCCAGAAAGCGCTGTGCGTCCAACGCGGCCATGCAGCCGGTGCCGGCGCTGGTGATGGCTTGCCGGTAGACATGGTCCTGCACGTCGCCGGCGGCAAACACCCCGGGCACGCTGGTCATCGTGGCCAGACCCTCGCGACCGCCACGGGTGACGATGTAGCCGTCCTGCATGTCGAGCTGGCCGGCAAAGATCTGCGTGTTGGGACTGTGGCCGATGGCGATGAACACCCCCTGCAGCGCCAAATCCTCGGTGGCGCCGGTCTGGGTGTGGCGGATGCGCACGCCGGTGACGCCTTGCTCGTTGCCCAGCACTTCGTCCAGCACGTGCCACAGTTTGAGCTCGATCTTGCCGTCGCGCACTTTTTCCATCAGCTTGTCGACCATGATGGCCTCGGCGCGGAAGGTGTCGCGGCGGTGGATCAGCGTGACTTTGCGCGCGATGTTGGCCAGGTACAGCGCCTCTTCGACGGCGGTGTTGCCGCCGCCGACCACGCAGACGTCCTGCCCGCGGTAAAAGAAGCCGTCGCAGGTGGCGCAGGCGCTGACCCCCTTGCCCATGAACGCCTGCTCCGAAGGCAGGCCGAGGTATTTGGCCGAGGCGCCGGTGGCGATGATGAGCGCATCGCACGTGTAGGTGCCGCTGTCGCCCACCAGGGTGAAGGGACGCCGGGACAGGTCGGCGGTGTGGATGTGGTCGAACACAATCTGCGTGGCGAAGCGCTCGGCGTGCTGCTGAAAGCGCTGCATCAGCTCCGGCCCCTGCACGCCGTGCACGTCGGCCGGCCAGTTGTCCACTTCGGTGGTGGTCATCAGCTGGCCGCCTTGGGCCAGTCCGGTGATCAGCACCGGCTTCAGGTTGGCGCGCGC
>JANWZF010000124.1 GCA_025054905.1 Tepidimonas sp. | reverse complement strand
GGCCGATGCCCTAAGGGGCCAGCCGCTCGCGCACCCAGCGGCCCTCCTGCAGCCGGTACTGCAGCCGGTCGTGCAGGCGGCTGGGGCGCCCCTGCCAGAATTCCCAGCGATCAGGCCGCAGGCGGTAGCCACCCCAGTGGGGCGGCCGCGGCGGGTGCAACCGAAACTGCGCCGCGTACTTGGCCGCATTGGCCAGCAGCACCGTGCGACTCTCGATCACGCGGCTCTGCGGGCTGGCCCAGGCGCCGATGCGGTGATCCAGCGGGCGGCTTGCGAAATAAGCGTCGCTTTCTTCAGGGCTGACTTGATCGACCACGCCCTCGATGCGCACGACACGCTCCAGTTCGACCCAGTGAAACTGCAGCGCGGCGTAGGGATTGCCGGCCAGCTCGCGTCCTTTGCGGCTGTCGTAATTGGTGTACCAGACGAGGCCACGCTCGTCATAACCCTTGATCAACACCACGCGGGTGCTTGGGCGCATGTCGCTGCCGACGGTGGCCAGCGTCATCGCGTTGGGTTCGGGCAGCTCGGCGCGGATGGCTTCGTGCAGCCACTGGTCGAACTGCCGCAGCGGGTCGGGGTGGGAGGCCTCTTCGCTCAGCTCGGCCTTTTCGTAGCTTTTGCGCAGCGCGGCAAGATCCATGCTTTCAAGTATCGCACGGGGCTGTGGGGCGCGGGATAATCGCTTTATGGATACGGCCGGCTCCTATCACGATTGGATCGACCCCGAAGCGCTGGCCCGCGGCGGCCAGTGGCTCAGCGGCGTGCAGCCGATCGACCGCCTGGTGCGCGTGCGCGCCGAGGCGCCGTCGTTGGATGCGCGCACCCACAGCGGCGTGGCCTGGTCGGTGTGGGCCGAGTGGCGCGAGCCCCCGGCGGCGGTGGCAGCGGCGTTGCGTGTGCTGGGGGCGGGCGCCGCCGCGCGGCAGCTTTGGCTGCGGCTGCGGGTGCAGGGCGAGGTGCCGCTGGTGTGCCAGCGCTGCCTGGAGCCTTACTGGCAGCCGCTGGGGGTGGATCGCTGGTTTCGCTTCGTGGCTGACGAAGCCACCGCCGAGGCCGAGGACGAGCATTGCGAGGAGGATGTGCTGGTGCTCAGCGGGCCGCGTTTCGACCTGCGCGGGCTGATCGAGGACGAGCTGCTGCTGGCCGCGCCGCTGGTGCCGATGCACGACGTCTGTCCGACCCCGCTGCCGTTGGCCAGCGGCGACCGTCTTGGGGTGGCGTCGGAGTCGTCCGCGCCGCCGGCCGAGGCCCCCCACCCCCTGGCCGCCTTGGCTGCGCTCAAGCGGGGCACTGGGCTATAATCACAAGTTTCGTCAAAGTACGAAGTACGCCAACGCTACAGGAGCCAAGACATGGCCGTCCAGCAAAATAAAAAGTCGCCGTCCAAGCGCGGCATGCACCGCTCGCACCAGGCGCTGACCGTGCCGGGCCTTGCCGTGGAGCCCACCACCGGCGAGGTGCATCTGCGCCACCACATCAGCCCCAACGGGTTCTATCGCGGCCGTCAGGTGCTCAAGACCAAGTCGGCGTCTTGATCGTCGCTGCGGGCGTGGGCGACGGCGCGCGTCCGCTTTCGATCCGATCGTGATACGCATCGCCGTCGATGGCATGGGAGGCGATCACGGGCCGGCGGTGACAGTGCCGGCCTGCGCTGCCTTCCTTGAGCGCCATGCTGATGCGCAGCTGTTGCTGGTCGGGCGTCCCGATGCCTGGCCGGCGCTGCCGGCTGTCTTGCAAGGGGAGCGTTGCCGGCTCGTGGCAGCCACCGAAGTCGTCACGATGGACGATCCGGTGGAGGTGGCGCTGCGGCGCAAAAAAGACTCGTCGATGCGCGTGGCCATCGAGCAGGTGCGCGAGGGTGCGGCCGACGCGGCGGTTTCGGCTGGCAACACGGGCGCGCTGATGGCCATCGCACGCTACGTGCTCAAGACGCTGGAGGGTATCGACCGCCCGGCGATCGCCACCCAGATTCCCAACGTCGGCGGCGGCGCCACGACGATGCTGGACCTGGGCGCCAACGTCGACTGCAGCGCCGAACATCTGCTGCAGTTCGCCATCATGGGCTCGGCGCTGGTGGCGGCCACCGGCGGCTGCGCGCGTCCCAGTGTGGGTCTGCTCAACATCGGCGAAGAGGTCATCAAGGGCAACGACGTCATCAAGCGTGCGGGGCAGCTGTTGCGCGAGGCCGCTGCGCGCGGCGATCTCAACTTCTACGGCAACGTCGAAGGCAACGACATCTTCAAGGGCACCACCGACATCGTGGTTTGCGACGGCTTTGTCGGCAACGTGGCGCTGAAGACCAGCGAGGGGCTGGCGTCGATGGTGGGCACGCTGCTGCGCCAGGAATTCGAACGCAGTGTCTATACGCGCCTGGTGGCCTTGCTGGCGTTGCCGGTGCTGCACCGCTTCAAGCAGCGGGTCGATCATCGCCGCTACAACGGTGCGGCGCTGCTGGGCCTGCGCGGTCTGGTGTTCAAGAGCCACGGTTCGGCCGACGCGTTCGCCTTCGAGCAGGCGCTGGAGCGCGCGTATGATGCCGCCCGTGCGCGCCTGCTGGAGCGGGTGCGCGAAGGCATCGCGCACGCTGCGCCGCTGCTGACATCGGTCGAGCCGGCGCCAACCTGACCGGCGCTGCGCCGTGCCACCGCCTCCCTCATGATCCTCGATCGATGACGCTCTACGCCCGCATTACCGGCACCGGCAGCCACCTGCCCGCGCGCTGCCTGACCAACGACGACATGGCCGCGCTGCTGGCCGAGCGTGGGCTGCAGACCAGCGACGCCTGGATCGTCGAGCGCACGGGCATCCGTGCACGGCACTTCGCCGCTGACGGAGAGATGGCCAGCGATCTGGCGCTGCAGGCCAGCCTGCGGGCGCTGGCCGCCGCCGGCCGCCAGCCGCACGAGGTGGACCTGATCGTCGTGGCGACCTCCACCCCGGACATGGTGTTTCCGTCCACCGCCACGATCCTGCAGCGCAAGCTGCACGAGGCGGCCCAGGCGCAAGGCGGGCGCGGCCCGATCGGAGCCGCGGCCTTCGACGTGCAAGCGGTGTGCACGGGTTTCATCTACGCGCTGACCGTGGCCGATGCGCTGATGCGCACCGGCAACGCGCGCTGCGCGCTGGTGGTGGGGGCGGAAGTGTTTTCGCGCCTGCTGGATTTCGACGATCGCACCACCTGCGTGCTGTTTGGCGATGGTGCCGGCGCTGTGGTGTTGGAGGCAGCCGAGCACGATGGCGACGGTCCCGGGGTGCTGGCCACCGACCTGCACGCCGACGGGCGTCACACCGACATCCTGTGCGTGCCGGGTTCGGTGTCCGGTGGCCAGGTGCTGGGTCAGCCGCTGCTGCGCATGGACGGCCAGGCCGTTTTCAAACTCGCGGTCAGCGTGCTGGAGGAAACCGCGCGCACCACACTGGCCAAGGCCGGCAAGACCGAAGCCGACCTCGACTGGCTGATCCCGCATCAGGCCAACATCCGCATCATGCACGGCACGGCGCGCAAGCTCAGGCTGGCGCTGGAGCGGGTGGTTGTCACGGTGGATCGGCATGGCAACACCTCGGCGGCTTCGATCCCGCTGGCGCTCGATCATGCGGTGCGCGCCGGTCTGATCCAGCCGGGCCAGCTGCTGCTGCTGGAGGGGGTAGGGGGCGGCTTCACCTGGGGCTCGGCGCTGGTGCGTTTCTGAAGGTGACGGCGGTCCATCCGGTAGAGCGACGAACAGGAGACCAATGTGAAGGCGTTCGCATTCGTTTTTCCAGGGCAGGGTTCACAATCGGTGGGGATGCTCGATGCCTGGGGCGACCATCCGGCGGTGCGCGCCACGCTGCAAGAGGCTTCCGACGCGCTGGGCGAGGACATCGGCCGGTTGATCCATGAGGGCCCCAAAGAGGCGCTGGCGCTGACCACCAACACCCAGCCGGTGATGCTGGTGGCCGGGGTGGCGGCCTGGCGGGTCTGGAAAGCCGAGGGTGGCCCCGATCCGATCGCCGTGGCGGGCCATTCGCTGGGCGAATACACCGCTCTGGTGGCTGCCGGGGCGTTGACGCTGGCGCAGGCCGCGCCGCTGGTGCGGTTTCGGGCGCAGGCCATGCAGCAGGCGGTGCCGGTGGGGGCTGGGGCGATGGCCGCCATTCTGGGTCTGGAGGCCGAGGCGGTGCGTGCCGGCTGCGCCGAAGCGCAGGCCCAGTTTGCCCCCGGCAGCGGCGAGGTGGTGGAAGCCGTCAACTTCAACGATCCCGCGCAGACCGTGATCGCCGGCTCCAAGGCTGCGGTCGACAAGGCCTGCGAACTGCTCAAGGCGCGCGGAGCCAAGCGTGCGCTGCCGCTGCCGGTGTCGGCGCCGTTTCACAGCAGCCTGATGCAGCCGGCGGCCGAGGCGTTGCGCCAGCGGCTGGCCACCGTGCCGCTGCAGGCTCCCACCATCCCGGTGGTCAACAACATCGACGTGGCGGTGCAGAGCGATCCGCAGCGCATCCGCGACGCGCTGGTGCGCCAGGCCGCCGGCCCGGTGCGCTGGGTGGAGGTGGTGCAGGCGCTGCGGGCGCGCGGCGCGCAGGCCATCATCGAGTGCGGCCCCGGCAAGGTGTTGCTGGGGCTGACCCGGCGCATCGACCCGCAGGTGGCCGCTGCGGCGCTGTTCGATCCCGCGTCGTTGGACGAGGTCAAGGCCCTGCTGGCTTCCTGAGGCCTGCAGGCCGGCTGCATCCATCCGAAAGAAAGATCCACCCATGTCCGAACTCACTTATGAAGGTCAGGTGGCCCTGGTCACCGGCGCCACGCGCGGCATCGGGGCGGCCATCGCGCGCGAGCTGGCCGGCCGCGGCGTGCGCGTCATCGGCACTGCCACGCGCGACGACGGCGTGCAGCGCATCACGCAGGCGCTGGCTGGCTTTGCCGGCTGCCGCGGCGTGCGGCTCGACGTCAACGATGGTCCGGCGGCTGAGGCGCTGGTGGACGCCATCGTGCGCGAGCACGGGGCGCTGCACATCCTGGTCAACAACGCCGGCATCACGCGCGACACCCTGGCCATGCGCATGAAGGACGAGGACTGGGATGCCGTGCTGGACACCAACCTGAAGGCCGTCTTCCGGCTGTGCCGCGCGGTGATCCGCCCGATGATGAAGCAGCGCTACGGCCGCATCATCAACATCACCAGTGTGGTGGGGGCCGCCGGCAACCCCGGGCAGGCCAACTACGCGGCGGCCAAGGCCGGTCTGGCGGGCATGACGCGCGCGCTGGCGCGCGAGCTCGGCAGCCGACGCATCACGGTCAACTGCGTGGCGCCGGGCTTCATCGAGACCGACATGACCGCCAGCCTCGCGCCCGAGCAGCAGCAGGCGCTGCTGGCCCAGATTCCGCTCGGACACCTGGGCAAGCCGGCCGATGTGGCGCATGCGGTGGCCTTCCTGGCCAGCCCGCAGGCGGGCTACATCACCGGACAGGAGCTGCACGTCAACGGCGGCATGTACATGGCCTGAT
>JANWZF010000113.1 GCA_025054905.1 Tepidimonas sp. | reverse complement strand
TTCTGCGTCGTTCCCCCCCCCCGATCTCACGGCCTGCACGGGCGGTGGGGTCGGGGGGTTTGCGTTTTTCAATGAGCAATCCTTGCATCAGAAAACCCGTTCATCAACTGGAAAAGGAGGTCAATATCGAGTACAGTAAGAGAGCAATGTTTGCACCAAATTGGAGGTCGCCATGAGCCGACTCAGCGTCAAAGACAGGATGGCTCGCTCCATCGCCCTACGCAAGGGCGAGGTTGTCCTGCGCGCGGATTTCAAGGCCATGGGCAGCCCCAGTCAGATCAGCCGGGCGATCAAGGAGCTGATCGAGGCGGGCAAGATCGTTCGCCTCGGTTATGGCGTCTACGCCAAAGCGCGTCCGAGCACCTTGTCCGGCAAACCCGTGCCGCGTGTGTCCCTGGAAGAGCTGGCGCAGGAAGCGCTGGAGAAACTGGGCGTGCCTGTGCAACTGGGTCGCGCCCAGGCCGACTACGCCGAGGGCAAGACCACGCAGATTCCGGTGCGCACGACGTTCAACACCGGCCAGCGCCGTATTTCCCGCAAGATCACCGTCGGTATCAGCACCGTGCGCTATGAAAACCATTACAGCGCGCGAGCATGACCTGATCCTGGATGTGCGCAACGAAGGGCTCACTTCGTTGCCGCCCGGTATCTTCGAGAAAGACCTGCTGATCACCGAAGTGCTGCGCACCGTCGTGGCCGTGGAAAGCGACGGCATCCAGTTGGTGTTTTGCGGCGGAACCTGCCTGTCCAAGGCACACGGCCTGATCGAGCGGATGTCCGAAGACATCGATTTCAAGTTGGTGCTGCCGCAGGGTTTGTCGCGCAGTGCGCGCAGCCGCTTGCTCAGCCAGTTCAAGAAACGCTTGGTCGCCGCGCTGGTGGATGCTGGCTTTGCGGTGCCGGCCAACGAGATCATCGCCCGCGACGAGAACAGCTACATCTCACTGAATCTGCATTACGAGAGCCGCTTTGCGCCGGTGGCCAGCTTGCGGCCAGAGCTCAAAGTGGAGCTCAATGCCCGCCCACCGGTGCTGCCCACGGCCCCGCTGCCCATCGGGTCCATGCTGGATGCCCTGATCCAGGCGCCCAAGACGGATTTGTACGTGGAGTGCATTAGCGTCGAGGAAGCCCTCGCTGAAAAAGTGCTGTCTTTCCTGCGCCGAACGGCAGAAGCCCGCGCCGGTCGCAATCGTGCCGACTACGACGACCGCTTGGTTCGTCACCTCTACGATGTGAGAGCCATGGTCCGAGGGCGTGCAGGGCTGGTGCTGCCGCACGAACACTTTGCAGCACTGGTGGCCGGCGATGCGGCCCAGTTCCGCAACCAGTACCCAGAATTTGCAGAAGATCCCGTAGGGCAGATGCGCGTAGTCCTGGATGCCTTGCACCACGAGGCGGACGCCTTCGAGCGCGACTACCTTCGCTTCGTTGATGATCTGGTGTTCGGAGAGCCGGTAACCTTTGCCGAGGCGCGGGCAGTGTTCATCGAGTTGGCTGAGTCCCTGATCGGGCAGCTGAAGGCATAAAGCAAAAGCGCAGCAGCCCTATGTGGCGCTCTTGTCGGGCCTTGTTGGGCTGGGCCGTCACATCGTGGCCACCGTCTCGCTTTCCTGATTCCCCACCGCCGGCCGCCGCTCCACGACATGGCCCACCACGTTGACGGCCTCGCGCATGGCCTGCGGCGACAGGTGCGCATAGCGCATGGTGACCTTGGGGTCGTGGTGGCCCAGCAGGCGCTGCACCTCGAAGAGGCTGCGACCGGCGTTGATCAGGAAGGAGGCAAAGGAGTGGCGCAGATCGTGCAGGCGCACCTCGGGGATGCCGGCGGCACGGCGAATGGAGCCCCAGGCGTAGAAGATCGACACGGGGGGCTTGCCCAGCGGCTGCGGCATCTGGGACGCCTGATCGCCAGCGACCCAAGCCAGGCCGCCTTTGCTGCCGGCTGGATGAACCGGCTGGCCGAGTTCGTGGAGGGCGCAGCCTAGCGCGCTTGGCCGCATCCCCTCCGGTTCTGCGTCGTTCCCCCCCCGATCTCACGGCCTGCACGGGCGGTGGGGTCGGGGGGTTGGGCTTTGTGGGGGGCGCGCCGATCAAATCCCGGCTTGGACAGGGGACGCAAGGGTTATTGCTGCTCCCCAGAAAAAACGAACCCCGGGTTCATCACCAGACTCATTGGAGACTGGGAGAGGAATAGCCCGGGGACTGCAAGCCTAATATAGCACACTTGCGCCTCCCGTTGCCGGTTCTCCTTGCGCTGGGCTTTGACGGCGAGGTGGAGAGGGCAATCCATGCAACAGACAGGCTGCGGCAGCCACGCAGCACCAGGCCCTTCGGGCACGGCGATCACTTGGTCGCAGCTCGAGGCCGCCCTTGCGCCTGAGCGCCTGGCTCCTTACCTGAACCACTCGGGGGGTGACCGCGACCGGGCGGTGGCACTCTACCTCTGGAACATCGCACTGTGTGAGAGTCTGTATCCCTTGCTCAACCTGAGTGAGGTCACGTTGCGCAATCGGTTCCATCAGGTGCTCAGCCAGCATTTCCAGCGGCTGGACTGGTACGACGACACGTGGCTGGATCAGCGGGATGCCTCCAAAGTGCTGGAGGCCAAGCAGAAGATTGCCCGTCGCCGGCTGAGTCCGACACCCGGGCGCGTGGTGGCCGAGTTGACATTCGGATTCTGGACCAGCTTGCTCGACGTTCGCTACGAACGCAGTCGGGTGCTCTGGCCTGCCTTGGCGCCGAAGATTTTTAGCAACGCGCCGCGCAAGCTGCGCACCCGAAAAGATCAGTCTCCTTATACGGCTCGACTGCGCACCCTGCGCAACCGGGTGTTTCACCACGAGCCGATCTGGCACTGGCCCAATTTGCCGGCATTGGTCAGGGAGTCGGAAACCTGGCTGCTCTGGCTGAATCCCGACATTGCCCGCTTGCATAGTCTGTTGGATCGCTTCCACAGCATCCACGCTGCCGGCCCAGGTGGTCTGCCGAGCATCAAGGCGGTGTGATGGTTGCGGCGCTAGACCTCCAGTCGCTCAGCCCAAAAGCGCAGCAGCCCTGTGTGGCGCTCTTGTCGGGCCTTGTTGGGCTGGGCCGTCACATCGTGGCCACCGTCTCGCTTTCCTGATTCCCCACCGCCGGCCGTCGCCCCACGACAGGGCCCACCACGTTGACCGCCTCGCGCATGGCCTGCGGCGACAGGTGCGCATAGCGCATGGTGACCTTGGGGTCGTGGTGGCCTGGTGACCTGCCCCCGCTGAGCCGTACCACTCGAAGCCAGGTAGAGAGTCCGTCACGCAGAGAGGACGGACATGCGCAAGAGTCGGTTCACCACGGAACGGAT
>JANWZF010000043.1 GCA_025054905.1 Tepidimonas sp. | reverse complement strand
CGCGGCGGGGTCGTGCTGCCCGGCCAGGTGCAGCAGCAGCCGGCCGATCGGGTTGGCCGAGCGGCGGCAGTAGTCCAGCAGTTCAGCCTCATCGGCGTAGCGTCGGCCGCTGGCGCGCCAGCGTACATCCTGTTCGAAGGCTTCCAGCAGGGCCAGCACCGGCTCCTGGGGCAGGCCGTGCCGCAGCCGTGCCTGCTGCCATTCGGCCACCCGCGCAGTCATGGTCGCATCGGTGCCCGACGCTGCCGCATCCCGCAGGTCCAGCAACGCCGCGCGCAGCGCCTGCAGGCGCTGCAGACGCTCAGCGGGGCTGGCGTGGCCTTCGTCGGCGACGTCATCGGCCCAGCGTGCCAGCCGGTACAGTGCCCGCACTGCGCCGCGCCATGCGGGCGGGCACAGCAGCGAAGCCACCGGAAAGTTTTCGTCATGATCGACGGCCGATCCCCAAGCCATGGTGGGGCCGATGTTGCCACAGCAGGGTGAAACCGCGGGTCACAAGGGGTGGCGCGGTGGCAGCGCTGGGTGATACGATGCATAGGTCTTGGTTCGTAGCTGGGTTTGGGCCGGCCAGCCAACAAGAAGAACAACCATCCAACCCTGACCTCCTTGGGGTGGGGGAGACATGTCGCACAGCCGTATGATCGACCACCTGGAACACGTGGCGCGCCTGACCCATGGGCGTGACCGTGAAGGGCTGGATGCGACCCTGGTCGACGTGCTGCGTTCGGTGCTGCAGGCCGATCAGGTCACCTTGTGGGAAGTCCTGGCCGACGAAGAACAGCAGCGGCTGCTGCAACGGCTGCGCCACGGGCCCGGCCAGCAGGTGCAGGGCATGCCTGCGTGGCGTCATCTGGCCGATTTGCCCTTGCTGACGCAGGAGCCCGCGTTGGCCGAGGCGGTGCACCATGGCGGGCCCTTCGTGCCGCCGAGCCAGCCGTGTCGGCTGCTCGTGCCTTTGCGCACCGAGACGCAGCGCCGACTGGTGCTCGACCTGCAGCTGCCCCAGCCTCCCGATGAGCAGGTGCGCCGGGTCGCCGAAGGCATGGGGCGCATCTATGTCAACGTGATCAATTTGCTCGACGCCAGCGAGCGCGACACCTTGACCGGCCTGCTGAACCGCAAATCGTTCGACGACACGTTCTACAAGTCCACCCGTCCGGCCGCGGAGGCGGCGGCCATGGCTGATCGGCGTGCGCACACCGACCACTGTTGGCTGGGTGTGATCGATGTGGATCATTTCAAGTCCGTCAACGATCGCTTCGGGCACCTGATCGGCGACGAAGTGCTGCTGTTGATGGCGCGATTGCTGCGCCAGACCTTCCGGCACGACGATCGGCTCTACCGCTTCGGGGGGGAGGAGTTCGTCGTGCTGGTGCGTGCCGAGGATGCTGCTGCGGCGGCCAAGGCGTTCGAACGGTTGCGCGCCGCCGTGGAGGTCTATCCGTTTCCGCAGGTGGGCCGCATCACGGTCAGCATCGGCTACACGGCGGTGCGCCCGTTCGATACCCCCGCCGATGCCTTCGAGCGCGCCGATCGCGCGGTGTACCTGGCCAAGGCGCAGGGCCGCAATGCGGTGCGCTGCTTCGAGACCGATGTGGCGGCGCAGCCGGCGGCCGAGCCGTTGCACCACGCCGGCGGCGGGGTCGAGCTGTTCTAGCGCCGGCAGTCCACTGCACCGCTACAATGTCGCCCCACGCCGTGCGCAGCGGTGCGCGCGGTCGAGCGCGGGTGGCGAAATTGGTAGACGCACCAGGTTTAGGTCCTGACGGTGGCGACACCGTGGGGGTTCGAGTCCCCCCCCGCGCACCAGGCCGATCCGGCCATCCGTTGGCAGCCCTGCATGGCCCCGTGGCCTGCGCCATT
>JANWZF010000041.1 GCA_025054905.1 Tepidimonas sp. | reverse complement strand
GTGCAGTCGATGACCAACACCGACACCGCCGACGCGGTGGCCACCGCGATTCAGGTCAAGGAGCTGGCGCAGGCCGGCTCGGAGCTGGTGCGCATCACGGTCAACCATGACGAGGCCGCGCGCGCCGTGCCCTACATCCGTGAGCAGCTTGACCGCATGGGCGTGCCGGTGCCGTTGATCGGGGATTTCCACTTCAACGGTCACCGGCTGCTGCAGGACCATCCGGCGATGGCGCAGGCGCTGTCCAAGTACCGCATCAATCCGGGTAATGTGGGGCGTGGCGACAAAAAGGACAGGCAGTTTGCGCAGATGGTGGAGGCGGCGTTGCGCTGGGGCAAGCCGATTCGCATTGGCGTCAACTGGGGCAGCCTGGACCAGGAGCTGCTGGCCGAGTTGATGGACGCCAATGCCCGCCGCGCCCAGCCCTGGGATGCGCGCCAGGTCATGTACGAGGCGCTGATCACCTCGGCGCTGGCTTCGGCCGAACGGGCGCAGCAGCTCGGCATGAAGCCCGAAGACATCGTGCTGTCGTGCAAGGTGTCCAACGTGCAGGATCTGATCGCCGTGTACCAGGAACTGGCGCGGCGCTGCGACCACCCGCTGCATCTGGGGCTGACCGAAGCCGGCATGGGCACCAGGGGTGTGGTGGCTTCCACCGCCGCGCTGGCGGTGCTGCTGCAGCAGGGCATCGGGGACACGATCCGCGTCAGCCTGACCCCCCAGCCGGGCGAGCCTCGCACGCAGGAGGTGGTGGTGGCGCTGGAGATCCTGCAGGCGCTGGGCTTGCGGGCCTTTGTGCCCAGCGTCACGGCCTGTCCCGGCTGCGGGCGCACCACCAGCACGGTGTTTCAGGAGCTGGCCAAGCAGATCGACGACCATCTGCGCGCCGCGATGCCCGAGTGGCGCCAGCGCTACCCGGGCGTTGAAAATCTCAAGGTCGCGGTCATGGGCTGCATTGTCAATGGCCCGGGTGAGAGCAAGCATGCCGACATCGGCATCAGCCTGCCCGGCACTGGCGAGGCACCCGCCGCACCGGTGTACGTCGATGGCCAGAAAGTGGCCACGCTGCGCGGCGAGCGCATTGCCGAGGATTTCCGACAAATCGTTGAAGACTACGTGGTGCGCCGCTGGGGCCGCGGCGCGCCGGCGAGCCACGCATGAGCGAACGCATCACCGCCGTCAAGGGCATGAACGATATTGCGCCGCCGCAGTCGGCGCACTGGGAGTGGCTGGAACAGCGCGTGCGCGCCCTGTTGCAGCGCTATGGCTACCGCAACATTCGCACGCCGATCGTCGAGCCGCTGGCGCTGTTCGTGCGCGGTTTGGGCGAGGTCACCGACATCGTCGAAAAGGAAATGTACGCCTTCGAGGACCGGCTCAATGGCGAGCAGCTGGCGCTGCGGCCGGAGGGTACGGCCGGCGTGGTGCGCGCGGTGGTGGAGCATGCGCTGCTGTACGACGGGCCCAAGCGCTTTTACTACATGGGGCCGATGTTTCGGCACGAGCGGCCGCAGCGCGGGCGCTACCGGCAGTTCCACCAAATCGGGGTGGAGGCGCTGGGGCTGGCAGGGCCCGAGGTGGACGCCGAGCTGATCACGATGGCCGCTGACCTGTGGCAGCAGCTTGGGCTCGAAGACATCGTGCTGGAGATCAACACGCTGGGCCAGCCGGCCGAACGGGCGGCGCACCGCCAGGCGTTGATTGCCTATTTCGAGCAGCACCGTGACCAGCTCGACGAAGATGCCCGGCGCCGCCTTTACACCAACCCGTTGCGCATCCTGGACACCAAAAACCCGGCCATGCAGGCGCTGGTGGAGCAGGCGCCGCGCCTGCTGGATCATTTGGGGGCGACCTCGCGCGCCCATTTCGAGACGGTGTGCGCCCTGCTGCAGGCGCAGGGCATCGCCTACCGGGTCAACCCACGGCTGGTGCGGGGGCTCGACTATTACCAGCACACGGTGTTTGAGTTCGTCACCACTTCGCTCGGGGCCCAGGGCACGGTGTGTGCCGGGGGACGCTACGACGGGTTGGTGGCCGAACTCGGCGGCAAGCCCGCGCCGGGCGTCGGCTGGGCCATGGGGGTCGAGCGCATCCTGGCGCTGCTCGAAGCCCAACAACGCCTGCCCGCAGCGCCGGTGCCGGATGCCTATGCCATCGTGCCGGATGCAGCGGCCTGGGCGCAGGTGTTGCCTGTGCTGCGCGCGCTGCGTCAGGCCGGGCTGCAGGTGTTGATGCATGCCAGCACCCCCGATGGCCTGGCCAGCATGAAAGCGCAGTTTAAAAAGGCCGACGCCAGCGGTGCGCGTTACGCCCTGATTTTTGGCGCCGATGAGCTGGCGCAGGGTAGCGTGGCCATCAAGCCGTTGCGCGCGCAGCCCGAGGGCACGGTGGCGCAGCAGGTGCTGCGGCCGCTGGCGCAGGCGCAGCAATGGGCGCGTGAGCTGGCGCCCACATTGACCTGAATCGGCGGCAGCGGGCGAAGCCCCTACAATGCATGCGGCGCAGCGTGGCGGATGCTGCGCGGATGATGGATTCGTGATGGCGGCATACGACCTCGAAGAACAGGAACAGCTTGCCCAGCTGAAGGCGTTCTGGGCTCGCTGGGGCAATCTGATCACCTGGACCCTGACGCTGGTGCTGGCCGCTTATGCGGCCTGGCAGGGCTGGCAGTACTGGCAGCAGCGGCAGGCCCAGCAGGCGGCGGTGCTGCTCGATGAGCTTGAGCAGGCTGTACGGGTGGGTCAGGTCGAGCGCGTGCAGCAAGCCTGGGCCGATCTGCAGGCACGGGCGGCACGCACCGAGCAGGCGCGCCTGGGCGCGCTGTTGGCCGCCCGCGCGCTGGCCGAAGCCGGTCAGGCAGAGCCGGCCCGTGCGGCGTTGCAGTTCGTGCTGCAGCGCCGCGACGACGATGAGCTGGCGGCGTTGGCGCGCCTGCGTCTGGCGGGCCTGGCCCTGGACGCCGGTCAGCTCGATGAAGCCCAGCGCCTGCTGCAGGCGCCGCTGCCGGCCGCGCTGCAGCCCTGGCGTGACGATCGCTTGGGCGATTTGCGCCAGCGCCAGGGGCAGTTGCAGGCCGCCCAGGAAGCCTACTTGCAGGCTTGGCGCGGGATGGCCCCCGAGGTGGCCTACCGCAGCCTGGTGGAAGCCAAACTCAATGCGCTCGGGGTGGACCCCGCAGCGCCGGGACAACAGCCATGATCCACACGGCGTTGCAGTGGGCCGCTGCGCGGCCGATCCGCTGGGGGATGGCCGCCCTTGCGTGGATGGTCCTGGCGGCGTGTTCCTCGGGGCCGAAGAAGCCACAGCCGACGCCGCTGGAGCCGGTGGTGCCCCTCGTGGAGGCCCGCCAGGTCTGGACCCAGTCGATCGGCGCGGTGGACGCGTTGCTGGTGCCCGTGGTGCGCGACGGGCAGCTGGCGGTGGCCAATGCTGCCGGCGAGGTCAGCGTCTTTGACGGCGACAGTGGCCGGCTGCGCTGGCGCGCCAGCGCCGGTGCTGCGATGGCCGCCGGGGTTGGCTTCGATGGTCGCCGGGTGGCGCTGGTCACGCGCGACTCAGAGCTGGTGGTGCTGACCGAAAGCGGCGTGGCCTGGCGCCAGCGCTTGAGCGCGCGCGTCTACACGGCCCCCCTGGTGGCCGGCGAGCGGGTGTTCGTGCTGGCGGGCGACCGCAGCGTGGCGGCCTTCGATGCCCGCACCGGCATGCGGCTGTGGCAACAGCCCAGCCGCGGCACCGAGCCGCTGGTGCTGCAGCAGCCCGGCGTGCTGACGGCGGTGGGCAATACACTCGTGGCTGGCGTCGGGGGGCGCATGGTTGGCTTCGACCCCGATCAGGGTCGCGTGCTGTGGGATGCGGTGATCGGCCGCACGCGCGGGGCCACCGAGATCGAACGTCTGGTCGATCTGGTCGGCCGCGTCGGGCGCGATGGGGACGTGCTCTGCGCGCGGGCGTTTCAGGTCGCCATCGGTTGCGTCGACGCCGCAGCGGGCCGCCTGCTGTGGACGCAGTCGGCCGACGGTGCCAGCGGGGTGCAGGCCGATGGCGAGCGGGTCTACGGGGTGGAGGCCAACGGCCGTGTGATTGCGTTGGCGCGGCGCGATGGGGCGCGTTTGTGGACCCATGAGCGGCTGCTGCACCGGGGCTTGAGCGCCCCGCTGGCCATCGGCCGCTCGTTGGCCATCGGTGACGCCCAAGGGTATGTGCATTTGCTGGCGCGCGCCGACGGCGCGATGCTCAATCGGCTGGCCACCGACGGCTCGGCCATTGTCGAAGGCCCGCTGGCGGTGGGCAACACCCTGATCGCCGTCACGCGCAACGGCGGTATCTTCGCCTGGCGGCCGCAATGACCACGCCGACACCGGTGGTGGCGTTGGTCGGGCGGGCCAACGTCGGTAAATCCACCCTGTTCAACCGCCTGACGCGCAGCCGCGACGCGCTGGTGGCCGATCTGCCCGGGCTGACGCGCGACCGCCACTATGGCCAGGCGCGTTGGGGTGGGCGCGACTTCATCGTCGTCGATACCGGGGGCTTTGAGCCCACCGCCGAGCAAGGCATCGTGCGCGAGATGGCCAAGCAGACGCGCCAGGCGGTGGCCGAAGCCGACGTCGTGCTGTTCGTGGTGGATGTGCGCGCCGGATTGACTGCGCAAGACCATGACATCGCAGCCTACCTGCGCCGCCTGGGCAAGCCGGTGGTGCTGGTGGCCAACAAGGCCGAGGGCATGCGCGAAAGCGCCCAATGGGCCGAGTTTTACGAGCTGGGGCTGGGCGAGGTGGTGCCCGTCTCGGCAGCCCACGGGCAGGGGCTGCGTTCGCTGGTGGAGGCCGCCTTGGCGCACGTGCCCGAGCCCGCGGAGGACCCGCACGAGGCCGAGGCGCGCGCGCGGGCCGAAGATGGGGTGATCCGGCTGGCGGTGGCGGGCCGGCCCAACGTCGGCAAGTCCACCTTGATCAACGCCTGGCTTGGCGAAGAGCGGCTGGTGGCGTTTGATCTGCCCGGCACGACGCGCGATGCGATCCGCGTGCCGTTTGAGCGGCAGGGGCGCCGCTTCGAACTGATCGACACCGCCGGGCTGCGCCG
>JANWZF010000003.1 GCA_025054905.1 Tepidimonas sp. | reverse complement strand
CCCACTGGGGTGGCTACCGCCTGCGGCCTGATCGCTGGGAATTCTGGCAGGGGCGCCCCAGCCGCCTGCACGACCGGCTGCAGTACCGGCTGCAGGAGGGCCGCTGGGTGCGCGAGCGGCTGGCCCCTTAGGGCATCGGCCTGTCGTCCCAGGGCGCCAGGGACTGATCCGCCACCGACCGCAGGGCTGCCGGCGGCACCCAGGCCGGGGCCACCTCCGCCAGCGGCACGAGCACAAACGCGCGCTGCTCCATACGTGGATGCGGCACCGTCAGCGTCGGTGAGTCGATGCGCGCCTGCCCGTACAGCAGCAGATCGAGGTCCAGCGTGCGCGGCGCGTTGCGAAACGGCCGCTGGCGTCCGGCGCGCTGCTCCAGGGCCAGCAGGGCCTGCAGCAGGTCGGGAGCCGTCAGTCGCGTGGCCAGCAGCGCCACCGCATTGCAGTAGTCCGGCCCACTGGCCTGCACCGGCGCACTGCGCCACAGACGCGAAACCGCCACCAGCCGGGTGGCAGGCAACTCACCCAGCCAGACCAGGGCCTGGCGCACCTGTGCGGCGGCGTCGCCCAGATTGGCCCCCAGACCGACCGCCGCCGTGACTTCAGGACGCATCGTCATGGGACGCACCGGTATTGGGGGTGCAGGACCCCTCACCCCCACTGTCGCCCCGGGGCTTGCGGCGCCGGCGGCGGCGCCTCTTGGCCGGGGCCTCACCGGCCGGGCTCAGCGGCGCTTCGGCCGCCGCAGCCGGCGCGGTCAGGTCAGCGCAGGCATCCGGCTCCCGCTCGATCCGCCCGCGGCGCGCCTTGCCGCTCCTGGCGCGCTGCTGCTCCAGCCGCACCGCCTCGATCATGTCGCGGCGCACGGCCTCGCCGGCCTGACTGAACGTTTCCCACCAATGCGCCAGCTCCTCGTCCACCTCCCCCACCTGCGCGCGCAGGCGCAGAAAATCGAAGGCGGCGCGAAAACGCGGCTGCTCCACCAGCGTGAACGGGCCGTTGCCGGTGCGCTTGTCAAAGCGTGGCTGCATCATCCAGATTTCGCGCATGTCGGCCCCCAGTTTGCCACGGCCCGAGACGTCGCCGATGCGGGCCTCGAACGCCTCGTCCACCGCCTCGGCCAACGCCACAAAGGCCGCCAGTCCCGCCTGCAGCCGACGCTGCCAGCCACTGCGCACGTCCTGCCACAGCACGCAGGCCAGCAAAAAGCTGGGGGCCACCGGCTTGCCCTCGGCCACGCGGCGGTCGGTGTCCTGCAGCGCCGCGCGCACAAACGGCTCATCGGCACGCTCCACCACCACGTCCAGCAGCGGATAGATGCCACGCGCCAGCCCGTTGGCGCGCAGGGCCTCGATGCTGGCCAGGGCATGCCCGGTCTGCAGCAGCTTGAGCATTTCGTCGAACAGGCGGCTGGGCGGCACATCCGCCAGCAGCGGCAGGTGCGCCGCCATCGGCGCGCGCGTCTTGGCGTCCAGCTTGAAGCCCAGCCGCGCCAGCTTGGCCTCGAAGCGCACCGCACGGATGATGCGCACCGGGTCTTCGCGGTAGCGTGTGGCTGGATCGCCGATCATGCGGATGATGCGCCGCTGCGCATCGCGGATGCCCTGGTGAAAATCGACCACCGTCTGCGTCTCGGGGTCGTAGTACATCGCGTTGATCGTGAAGTCGCGCCGTGCCGCGTCCTCCTCGATCGGCCCCCAGACGTTGTCGCGCAGCACGCGGCCGCTGGCATCGACCGCCAGCGCCACACCCGCCAACGCCCGCCTGGAGCGCTCGTCCCCGACCACCGGCTCGGCCTGGCTCGGATCGACATAAGCCCGAAACGTCGAGACCTCCACGACTTCGTGCTCGCGCCCGCGGCCAAACACCACATGCACGATGCGAAAACGCCGGCCGATGATGAAGGCGCGCCGAAACAGCGCCTTGACCTGCTCTGGTGTGGCGTTGGTGGCCACATCGAAATCCTTCGGCCGCAAGCCCAGCAGCAGATCGCGCACCGCCCCGCCGACAATGTAGGCCTCGTAGCCGGCGCGCTTGAGCGTGTGCACCACGTCCAGCGCGCGTCCATCCACCAGGGACGGATCGATGCCGTGCACCGTGGCCGGCACATCCTGGCGTTTGCCCAGCCGCGCGCGGCGCAGCCGTGGGCGTACCGTCTTGTCCAGCAATTGGTCGATCAGCTTTTTGATCATGGATGGCTCTCGAACAGGTCGAGCACGCGCCAGCCGCGCGCGCGCGCCAGCGTCCGCAGGCTCGCCCCTGGGTTGGTGGCCACCGGCACATCGGCACGCTCCAGCAACGGCAGGTCGTTGGTGGAATCGGAATAAAACGTTACCTGCACGTCGTCCCAGCCCAGCCCCTGGGCCGCCAGCCACTGTGTCACGCGCACCACCTTGCCTTCGCGAAACGACGGTACGCCCTCGATGCGCCCGTTGTACCAGCCGCTGGCATCGCGCTGCAGCTCCACGGCGATCAGGTCATCCACCCCGAAGAGGCGCGCGATGGGCGCCGTGACGAAGGCATTGGTCGCGGTCACGATGGCCACGCGCTCGCCGCGTGCGCGATGGCCCGCCACCAGCGCCCGCGCCTGCGGGCGCAGCGCCGGCTCGATCACCTCGGCCATGAACCGGGCGTGCGCCTGCGCCGCTTCGGCGGGGCTGCGGCGTCGCAGCGCCTCGGTGGCAAAAGCCACGTAGGCGTGGATGTCCAGCCGCCCGGCCTGGTAGTCGGCAAAGAAAGCGTCGTTGCGGCGCGCAAATTCGGCCGCGTCGGTCCAGCCGATGCGGGTGGTGAACACGCCCCACTCGTAGTCGGAATCCAGGGGCAGCAGCGTGTGGTCCAGGTCGAACAGCGCCACCGGCACGCGGTGGCCGGCATCGGTCTGCACCAGGGCCGCAGTGGGGGGGATCGTCATCGCCTCAAGCCTCCACGAGCATCGCGCGCACCAGCGGCACCGTGATGGCGCGCTGGGTGCGCA
>JANWZF010000318.1 GCA_025054905.1 Tepidimonas sp. | reverse complement strand
CGCCGATCTAGCATGCCGCGCAACGGCAGCACGGCTGTGGCCAGGCCGCCTTCCCCGACCCTACACGAGGAGACTGCTTCGCATGCGTACCCAAGTCGTCATCATCGGCGCCGGTCCTTCCGGCCTGCTGCTCGGGCAGCTGCTGCACAAGGCGGGCATCGACAACGTGATCCTGGAACGCCAAAGCGCGGACTACGTGCTCGGACGCATCCGCGCCGGCGTGCTGGAGCAAGTGGCGGTGGACATGCTGGACGAAGCCGGCGTCGGCGAGCGCATGCATCGCGAAGGGCTGGTGCATGAAGGCTTCGACCTGCTGTTCCAGGGCCAGCGGCACCGCGTCGACCTCAAGGGGCTGACCGGCGGCAAGACCGTGCTGGTGTACGGACAAACCGAAGTCACCCGCGACCTGATGCAGGCGCGCCAGCGCAGCGGCCGCCTGACCGTGTACGAGGCGCAGCAGGTCGCCATCCACGGGTTCGAGGGTGAGCGCCCGTGGGTGACGTACGAAAAAGACGGCCAGACGCACCGCATCGATGCGGACTTCATTGGCGGCTGTGACGGCTTTCATGGTGTGTGCCGCGCCAGCGTGCCGCGCAGCGCCATCACCGAATACGAAAAGGTCTATCCCTTCGGCTGGCTGGGGCTGCTGGCCGACACCCCGCCGGTGCACCATGAGCTGATCTACGTCAACAGCCCGCGCGGCTTTGCACTGTGCTCCATGCGCAGCCGCACGCGCAGCCGCTATTACCTGCAGGTGCCACTGTCGGATACGGTGGACAGCTGGTCCGACCAGGCGTTTTGGGACGAACTGCGCCGCCGGCTCGACCCCGCTGCGGCCGAGGCGCTGGTCACCGGCCCCTCGATCGAAAAGAGCATCGCTCCCTTGCGCAGTTTCGTTAGCGAACCGATGCGCTTCGGCCGGCTGCTGCTGGCGGGCGATGCGGCGCACATCGTGCCGCCCACCGGCGCCAAGGGGCTCAACCTGGCCGCCACCGACGTCAAATACCTGGCCGACGCCTTGATCGAACACTATGCGGAGCGCAGCGACGCGGGGCTGAATCACTACAGCCAGCGTTGCCTGCGCCGCATCTGGCGCGCCGAGCGGTTCTCGTGGTGGTTTACCAGCCTGATGCACCGTTTTCCGGGCGAGGGCGAGATCGCACAGAAATTCCAGGAAGCCGAGCTCGACTACCTGATGCACAGCGAGGCCGGCGCGCGCACGATCGCCGAAAACTACGTCGGCCTGCCGCTGGACTTCGGCCTGAGCAAGCCCTGAAAGCCGCAGGCAGGGCCCGGTCTTGTCAGCCGAGCCGCTTCGCGCGCCGCACCGGCGTCGGCGCGGAGCCCAGCGGCCGAGGCGGCAAGCCGGTGTGCTGGGTCAGCACACGCCCGGGAGGGGGACTGTTCCCTGTGGCCCGCGTGCGGGGAGCCGATCCTGCCGCCGGGGTGGAATGGGAACGCCGCGGCGCGCGGTAGCTGCCGTCGGTCAGCGGCTGATAGGCGGGCACCAGATGGTGCTTGCCGTTGCCGATCAGATCGGCCCGGCCCATGCGCTTCAGGGCCTCGCGCAGCAACGGCCAGTTGTTCGGATCGTGGTAGCGCAAAAAGGCCTTGTGCAGGCGGCGCCGGCGCTGCCCGCGCACGACATCCACCCGCTCGGTGCGCTCATCCCGGTGAATCCCCTTGAGCGGATTGAGGCCCGTGTGGTACATCGCCGTGGCGGTGGCCATCGGGCTGGGATAGAAGGTCTGCACCTGGTCGGCGCGAAAGCCGTTGCGCTTCAGCCACAACGCCAGGTTGAGCATGTCCTCGTCGCTGGTGCCTGGGTGGGCGGCGATGAAGTACGGGATCAGGTACTGCTCCTTGCCCGCTTCCTTCGAGTACTGGTCGAACATCGCCTTGAAGCGGTCATAGGTCCCGATGCCTGGCTTCATCATTTTCGACAGCGGGCCGGGCTCGGTGTGCTCGGGGGCGATCTTGAGGTAGCCGCCCACGTGATGCTGCACCAGTTCCTTGACGTACTCGGGGCTTTGCACGGCCAGGTCGTAGCGCAACCCGGAGCCGATCAGGATTTTTTTGATTCCCGGCAGGCTGCGCGCGCGCCGGTACAGCTGCACCAGCGGGCCATGGTCGGTGCGCAGGTTGGGACAGATGCCGGGGTACACGCAGCTGGGCTTGCGGCAAGCCGCCTCGATCGCCGCACTCTTGCACCCGAGCCGCCACATGTTGGCGGTGGGGCCACCCAGGTCGGAAATGACGCCGGTGAACCCCGGCACTTTGTCGCGGATTTCTTCGATCTCGCGCAGGATCGAGTCTTGCGAACGGCTCTGGATGATGCGGCCTTCATGCTCGGTGATCGAGCAGAACGTGCACCCACCAAAGCAGCCGCGCATGATGTTGACCGAGAAGCGGATCATCTCCCACGCCGGGATCTTGGTCGGCCCGTCGTGGCGTCCGCGCGCATCGGCGTAAGCCGGATGGGGGCTGCGCGCGTAGGGCAAGCCGAACACCCAGTCCATCTCCTCGGTGGTCAGCGGCAGTGGCGGTGGGTTGATCCAGACGTCCTGCGCCGCTGTCCCCTGCCCGTGGCGCTGCACCAGTGCGCGCGCGTTGTACGGGTTGGTCTCCAGATGCAACACGCGGCTGGCGTGCGCATACAGCACCGCATCGTCCTTGACCTGCTCGTAGCTCGGCAGGCGAATCACGGTGCGCTCGCGCGGCAGCCGCAGCGCCGCCGCGTTGGGGGTCAGCCGCAGCGGCTGCGGCTGATCGGGCGGGCTGACGTCCGCACACGCGCCCGAGGCCGCCTCGACGGGGTCCTCGTAAGGACTGCGCTGCGGCTCCAGGCGCCCAGGCCGGTCGACGTCGGTGGAATCGAGCACGTACCAGCCGTGCGGGACGCCACGGCGCACGAAGACGGTACCCCGCACGTCAGTGATGCGGTCGATGGGCTCGCGCCGCGCCAGCCGGTGCGCCACTTCCACCAGCGCGCGCTCGGCATTGCCATACAGCAGCAAGTCGGCCTTGGCATCCAGCAGGATCGAGCGGCGCACCGTCTCGCTCCAGTAATCGTAGTGCGCG
>JANWZF010000314.1 GCA_025054905.1 Tepidimonas sp. | reverse complement strand
TCCACCGCGTCCCACGCCATGCGGTGCACGTTGGCGTCGATGAAGCGTTTGAGCTCGGCCTCGCCGCCGTTTTCCGGCGGGCAGGTCACCCAGCGCACGACATGGTAAGGGCTGGCACCGATGCGCGCCTTGACGCCGTATTCGGTTTCCAGGCGGTGCTGCACCACCTCGAACTGCAGCTGCCCGACCGCGCCCAGCAGCAGCACCGAGCCGACCATCGGCCGAAAGACCTGGATCGCGCCTTCTTCGCCCAGCTGCTGCAGCCCGGCCTTGAGCTGCTTGGTGCGCAGCGGATCGGCCACCTCCACGCTGCGGATGATCTCCGGCGCAAAAAACGGCAGGCCGGTGAACTGCAGCGTCTCGCCCTCGGTCAGCGTGTCGCCCAGCTGCAGCAGGCCGTGGTTGGGGATGCCGATGATGTCGCCGGCGTAGGCTTCGTCCAGCAGCTCGCGCCGCTGCGACAGGAACGACACCACCGTGTTGGGCTTGAACTCCTTGCCGGTGCGGGTGATGCGCAGCTTCATGCCGCGCTCAAAGCGTCCACTGGCCACGCGCACGAAGGCCACGCGGTCGCGGTGCGCCGGATCCATGTTGGCCTGGATCTTGAAGACCACGCCGCTGAACCTGGGTTCGGTGGGCGCGACGCTGCGCTGCAGCGCGGGCTTCGGCCCCGGCGGCGGCGCCAGGTCCACCAGCGCATCCAGCACTTCCTTGACACCAAAGTTGTTGATCGCCGAGCCAAAAAACATCGGCGTCTGCGTACCAGCCAGAAACGCCGCGTGGTCAAACGGCGGCGTGGCCCCCTCGACCAGCTCCAGCTCGTCGCAGGCCTGCGCCCACTCGGCGCCAAAGCGCTGCGCGATGGCCGGGTTGTCACGGCCGGCCAGGATCTCTTCGTCGCCGCCACGGCGGTCTTCGCCGGGCGCAAAGACGCGCATCTGCTCGGCGCGGCGGTCCCACACGCCATGAAAAAGCTTGCCCATGCCCACCGGCCACGTGAATGGCACCACCGTCATGCCCAGCTCACGCTCGATTTCGTCGAGCAGATCCAGCGGGGCCTTGACCTCGCGGTCCAGCTTGTTGATGAAGGTCAGGATCGGCGTGTGGCGCGCGCGGCAGACCTGCAGCAGCCGCCGCGTCTGCGGCTCCACGCCGTTGCCCGCGTCGATCACCATCAGCGCGGCGTCCACCGCGGTCAGCACACGGTAGGTGTCCTCCGAGAAGTCCTGGTGCCCCGGCGTGTCCAGCAGGTTGATGACGCAGTCGCGGTACTCCATCTGCATGACGGAGCTGGCCACCGAGATGCCGCGCTGCTTTTCGATTTCCATCCAGTCGCTGGTGGCGTGGCGCGCGGCCTTGCGCGCCTTGACGCTGCCAGCGATGTGGATGGCGCCGGAAAACAGCAACAGCTTTTCGGTCAACGTGGTCTTGCCCGCGTCCGGGTGCGAGATGATGGCAAAGGTGCGCCGGCGGCGGACTTCGGAGGCGATGTCTGGCATGGGGCGCGATTATCCGGCACGC
>JANWZF010000305.1 GCA_025054905.1 Tepidimonas sp. | reverse complement strand
CTGGGCATGCTGTCGGCGCTGCGCGAGGCGCTGCAGCTGGTGAGCCGGTGGCGCGGGCGCACCCTGACGCTGGCTGACATCCCCGCCGACGATGCGGCCACCTGGGCCATGATCCAGCGGGCCGACACGGTGGGCGTCTTCCAGATCGAAAGCCGCGCGCAGATGAGCATGCTGCCGCGGCTGCGGCCGGCCTGTTTCGACGATTTGGTGGTGCAGGTGGCGATCGTGCGTCCGGGGCCGATCCAGGGCGGAATGGTGCATCCGTATCTGGCGGCACGCGCACGGCAACGCCGTGGTCTGCCGCCGCAGCTGCCGCACCCGGATCTGGCCCCAGCGCTGCAGCGCACGCTGGGGGTGCCGATCTTCCAGGAACAGGTGATGCAAATCGCGATGCTGGCCGCCGGCTTCAGCGCCGCCGAGGCCGATGCGCTGCGCCGCGCCATGGGGGCATGGCGGCGGCGGGGCGGACTGGGGCCGCTGGAGGAGCGCCTGCGCCGTGGCATGGCCGAGCGCGGCTACCCGGCTGCGTTCATCGAGCGTCTGGTGCAGCAGATACGCGGCTTTGGTGACTATGGCTTTCCGGAAAGCCACGCGGCCAGTTTTGCGTTGCTGACCTGGGCCAGCGCCTGGCTCAAGTGCCACGAACCGGCCGCGTTCCTGGCCGCCCTGCTCAACGCGCAGCCAATGGGTTTTTACGCCCCGGCCCAGCTGGTGCAGGACGCACGGCGCCACGGGGTGCAGGTGCGGCCGGTCGACGTGAATGCCAGTCACTGGGACTGCACGCTGGAGCCACCCACCGATGCGGCCACGCCGCAACCTGCCGTGCGTCTGGGCCTGCGGCTGGTCAACGGCCTGGGGCAGGCGGCAGCCCAGCGCATCGTGGCGGCGCGCCAGCAGCGTGCGTGGCAGGATCTGGACGATCTGGCCGAGCGCGCGCGTCTGACGCGCGCGCAGCTGCGCGCACTGGCTGCCGCCGATGCCCTGCGGACACTGGCGGGTCCACGCCGCCAGCAGTGGTGGCAGGCCAGCGGCTGGCAGCCCCCGCTGGCGCTGGGGGCCGCCAGTCCGTCATCGGCCAAGCCCGAGCCCCCCGCGCCGCTGCCCGCGGCCACGCTGGCCGAAGAGGTATGGGCCGACTATGCCGCCTTGGGGCTAAGCCTGCGGGCGCACCCGCTGCAGTTGCTGCGCCCACGCCTGCCGCCGGACTGTCAGCGCGCCGCCGAGGTGCAGAGACGGGCCAGCGGGCAGCGCCTGCGCTGTGCCGGCTTGGTGACCGCACGCCAGCGGCCGGCCACTGCCCGCGGCACGCTGTTTTTGACGCTGGAAGACGAAAGCGGCAGCGTGCAGGTGATCGTGCGCGCCGCGCTGGCTGAGCGCACCGAAGCGATCTGGCGCAGCGGCCAGCTGCTGGTGGTGGAGGGCCGCTGGCAGGCCAACGGCGCACCGCCCCACCGAGTGGGGCATCTGGTGGCCTGGCGACTGGCCGACGCCGGCACGCTGCTGCACGGGCTGCGCAGCAGCAGCCATGATTTCCACTGACGCAACCGCGCACAAACCCGGGTGGCGGTCTTCAGTCCCACCCATGCGGCCGCAACAATCCCACCACCACCCCTTCGATGACCAGTGGCGTGTCCGGCGAAACCACCATGTCGGCCACCTCCGGGTTGGCCGCCTGCAAGCACCATCCATCGGTGCCATGGCGCTGCAGGCGCTTGACGGTGACATCGTCGCCCAGGCGGGCCACCACGATCTGACCCACCCGCGCCTCGCGCGCCGCCTGCACCGCCACCAGGTCGCCGTCGTGGATGCCCGCATCGCGCATCGACCAGCCGCGCACGCGCAACAGATAATCCGGCCGGCGCGCAAACCAGCGCGCATCGGCGGGGTAAACAGCCTCGACGTGCTCCTGCGCCAGAATCGGCGAGCCGGCGGCCACCCGGCCGATCAGCGGCAACTGCAGCAGCTCCACCATCTCCCGCTCACGCAGGAGGATGCCACGCGCGCTGCCGTCCAACAACTCCAGCACCCCCTTGCGTTCCAGTGCACGCAGATGGGCTTCCGCAGCGTTGGGGGAACGAAAGCCAAACGCGCGCGCGATCTCCTGCCGCGTCGGCGGCACCCCCTGCCCTTGCACGCAGCGCTGGATATAGACCAGCACCTCGCGCTGACGCGGGGTCAGACCGGACGCATCGCGCGCCCGTCCAAACCCGCCCCCAGCCCGGCTGCGTTCATCCCGCATGGTGGCACTGTAGCAGGATCAGACCCCGGCATCACTGGGGGGCGCGTCACGCCGGCGCGAGGCCCGGGCGGCGGCCCGCTCGGCCTGACGCTGGGCCTCGGCCGCGTGCGCCGCAGCCATCCAGGCCTCAAACGCCTGGGGCGTCTCCAGCGTCACGCGTCCCAGCGCGCCGCTGCGAAAATCGCCCAGCACCGCTTCGGCCGCCTTGTGCGGATCGACCTGGCCACCGGGCAGCAACGCACCGCGGCGTCGGCCGATGGCCTGCAGCAGTTCGTGCGCTGGCTGCGCTGCCACCTCCGCGACCGTGCCGGGCAGACGGTAGCGCGCCTGCAGCCGATCCGGGTGATCCGCTTGCAGCTGGCGCAGCAGCGCCAGCGCCACGTCCTCCTCGTCGTAGGCGTTGCGCCCGATCGCACCGCTGGCGGCCAGCCGCCAACCGCTGTCGGGCGCCACAATCTTGGGCCACAGCAAGCCCGGCGTGTCGAACAGATAGACGTCGTCGGCCAGCGCCACGCGCTGTTCGCGCCGCGTCACGCCCGGTTCATCCGCCGCCTGGGCCACCCGGCGCCCGAGCAGGGTGTTCATCAGCGTGGACTTGCCAACGTTGGGAATCCCGGCGATCAGCACCCGCAGTGGCTTGGCCATGCCCCCTCGGTGCGGTGCCAGGCGCCGGCATTCGGCCACCAGCACGCGCGCCGGCCCGGCCATCTGCGCATGCAGCGCGATGGCGCGCGTGGCCTGCCGCGCCGCGTAATATTGCAGCCATTGCGCGGTGCGCGCCGGATCAGCCAAATCCTCTTTGTTGAGCACCTTCAGCGTCGGCTTGCCGGCAATCAGCTCGGCCAGCAGCGGGTTGGCGCTGGAGCCAGGCAGACGCGCATCCAGCAGCTCGATGACCACGTCGATGGTTTTGAGCCGCTCGCTGAGCGCGCGCAGCGTGGCGCGCATGTGACCGGGAAACCACTGGATGCCCATGACC
>JANWZF010000286.1 GCA_025054905.1 Tepidimonas sp. | reverse complement strand
GTACAGATCGTGCGGGCGCCGCCCTCCCCAGTACAGCCAGGTTGGCCGGGTGATGCCGCGATGCTGCATGTGCTGCAGGATGGCCTTGATCGGCGCAAATCCGGTGCCCGAGGCCAGCAGGATGATCGGCCTGGAGCTGTCTTCGCGCAGGAAGAAGCTGCCAAACGGCCCCTCGATGCGCAGGATGTCCTTTTCCTTCATCGCCCCGAACACGTGATCGGTGAACTTGCCGCCCGGCATGTGGCGGATGTGCAGCTCCAGCTGCGGTGGCTCCGCGGCCAGGTGGGGCGCACAGGCCATCGAGTAGGCGCGGCGGCTGCCGTCGCGCAGCAAAAACTCCACGTACTGACCGGCGCGGTACTGGAACGCCTCGGTGGCCGGCAGTTGCAGCCGCACGATCATCACATCGGGGGCGGCGCGCTGCAACGCCAGCACGCGCACCGGCAATTTCTTCACCGGCAGGGCCCCGGCTTCGGTGACCTGCGGCGCCTCCAGCACCACGTCGCTGTGCGCGGTGGCGCAGCAGGTCAGGATCAGGCCGGCGGCTTCCTCCTCGGCGCTCAACGCCTTGCTCTGATGGGGGCCGTGCGTGACGCTGCCGGAGCGCTTGCGGCACTTGCACGATCCGCAGGCTCCATCCTTGCACCCATAGGGCAGGCCGATGCCTTGGCGGATGGCGGCGGCCAGCAGGGTTTCATGCTCGTCAGCCGTGAAAGTACGGCCGCTGGGTTCGACGGTGACGGTGAATGTCATACTTGCGCAGCAGGCCCGGGTGGGCCGTGTGGAAATCGATCGAGGGCCGATTGTCGCAAAACCGCGCGCCGGCGCGTGGGGCCGGGACAAAGGCACCGCGGGATGGGTGAACCTATGCTGAACGGGATAGGCGCGGCACGGCCGGCGCGTTTTCGACGGCAGCGCGTGCTGATCGTGGGTTGTGGTGACGTGGGGCAGCGGGTGGCGCGCCTGCTGGCCGCACGGGTGCGGGTGGTGGCGCTGACCTCCAGCCCGGCGCGCGTGCCGCTGCTGCGCGCCGCGGGCTTGACGCCGGTGGTGGGCGATCTGGATCACCCGGTCACCCTGGCCCGCCTGGCCGGGCTGGGGCAGCGGGTGTTGCATTTGGCACCTCCGCCCAGCAGCGGCTGGCGTGACGAGCGCTCGCGCGCGCTGGCGGCGGCGCTGCTGCGGCGCACGCCCCCGCAGCAGTTGGTCTACGGCTCCACCAGCGGGGTGTACGGTGATTGCGGGGGCGCCTGGGTCGACGAAACCCGCCCGCCGCAGCCGCAGACGGCGCGCGCCTGGCGTCGCCTGGATGCGGAGCAGACCTGGCGCCTGTGGGGCCGGCGCCGTGCTGCGCGGGTGACAATCCTGCGTATCCCCGGCATTTATGCGCCGGATCGCCCCGATGGGGCTGCCCAGCGGCTGGCGCGCGGCACGCCGGCCCTGCGTGCGCAGGACGATGTGGTGACCAACCACATCCACGCCGACGACCTGGCGCGCGCCTGCCTGCGCGCCTTGTGGCTGGGGCGGCCGCAGCGCGTCGTGCATGCCGTGGATGACACGGCGTTGCCGATGGGCGACTACCTGGACCGGGTGGCCGATCTGCTGGGGTTGCCGCGGCCGCCGCGCATCAGCCGTGCTGAAGCGCAGGGGCGGCTGCCGCTGGCGCTGCTGTCGTTCCTGAACGAGTCACGCCGGCTGCGCAATGTGCGCCTGAAGCGCGAGTTGCGCCTACGGCTGCGTTACCCGACCGTGGAGCAGGGCTGGGCAGCCGCCGCCGTTCAAGCGGCGAGCTGGTCGCGCACCAGCCACAGCGAATAGCCCACGTAGCCGGCGATCAGCAGCGCGCCTTCGGCGCGATTGATGCGGCCGGGCTGTCCGCGCCAGCCCCAGCCCAGCACGAACAGCACCAGCGTGAAGGCCGCCATCACCGGCAGGTCGCGCGTCAACAGCGCCTCTTCGGCCTGCATCGGGGCGATCACGCCGGCCAG
>JANWZF010000284.1 GCA_025054905.1 Tepidimonas sp. | reverse complement strand
GTGATTTCCCCCAACTGCAGCACGCCATCGCGGTTGACGTCGCGCACCGACAGCAGCGCCGGATCGACCCGGCTCCACGCCGCCACCCAGGCCGGCAGATCCTCCAAGCGGGTGCCCACCAGTTGGGTGAACACTTCGTGCTTGACCAGCACCGCCAGCGCCGGCGCCGTCAGGTACAGCAAGGCGATGAACAGCACCCCCCACACCACCGACTGGCGCGCCTGCGCCACGGTCGGCGTGGTGTAGAAGCGCACCAGCAGATGCGGCAGCGCGGCCGTGCCCACCACCAGGCAGAACACCAGCGCCAGAAAGTTGCGCCGCGCATGCGCGAACGCCTGCTGCTGCGGGGGTGAGCCGTCCGGCGAACCTGCCGCAAACGGCTGCGCCTGCGGCGGCAGACCGCCCAGCGGCTGTGCGCGCGCCTGGGCCTGGATCCGCTGCTGCTCCCACAACGTGCGCACACCGGCCTCGTCGCGGGGCAGCCGCGCCAGGGCGCGCTCGGCGGCGGCGATTTCGTCGGCGTCAGCGCCTTGGACCCGCAGCGCCTCCAGGTGCCCCTCCAGCTGCGCGCGCTCGCGCTGCAGCGCGGCGGCCGGATCGCGCAAGCGCTCGGCCAGCACCTGCGCCTGATGCGACCAGACACGCTGCACGTGGCGCTCCTGCGGCGCTTCGCGCAGCTGTTGCTCGGCCTGGCTGACCTGCTGCAACTGCACGCGATAGCTCCACAGCGGCAGCAGCGAGCCGGTCTGCTTCCACGACAGCCACAGCACCGGCACGACAAACGCCACGATCAGCACGATGTACTGGGCCACTTGGGTCCAGGTGATGGCCCGCATGCCACCCAGGAAGGAGCACACCAGAATGCCCCCCAGTCCCAGAAAGACACCGACCTCAAACGCCAGCCCGGTCAGCCGGGACGTGATCAACCCTACGCCGACGATCTGCGCCACGACGTAGACAAACGAGCACAGCAGCAGCGCCAGCACGCCGATCAGGCGCGGCCAGGTTCCGCCGTAGCGCTCGGCCAGAAAATCGGGAATCGTGAACTGCCCAAAGCGGCGCAGATAGGGCGCCAGCAGGACCGCCACCAGCACGAAGCCGCCCGACCACCCGAGCACGAACGCCAGCCCGCCGTAGCCCTGCAGAAAGAGCGTGCCGGCCAAACCGATGAAAGAGGCCGCCGACAGCCAATCCGCCGCCAGCGCCATGCCATTGAAGACCGCCGGCACGCGCCGGCCGGCCACGTAATACTCGACCGGATCGACCGTTCGCGTCAGGATGCCGATGGTGGCATACACCGCCAGCGTCGCCAGCAAAAACACCACACCGATCACGGTACGCGACCAGCCCATCTGCTCCAGCAGCGCCAGCAGCAGCACGAACAACACGAACGCCAGCGTGAAGCGGCCGTACAGCCGCCACAGATGGCGCTCCAACTGGCGCGAATCGAGGGGGTCCGAAGATTGGGGCATCGCGTCACACACCGGCGCCGCCTTGTCAGCGCGGTGTACGATGCCGATGGTACCGTGCGCGCCATGCCCACCATGCCTGCTGCCGACACCCCGATCGACGATACCCTGACCCTGACCGCCACCCCCGTGCGCGCGCTGCTGCGCCGTGAGCCGGTGTGCGTGCCACCGGATCTCCCGATCCAGGCCGCGGCCCAACGCATGCGCGACCACGGGGTATCCTCGGTGCTGATCACCCATGAGGACCGGCTGCTGGGCATTGTCACCGACCGCGACCTGCGCAACCGCGTGCTGGCCGCTGGACTCGATCCCCAGCGGCCCGTGATCGAGGTGGCCACCACCGCGCTGCAGACCGTGGACATTGGCGACGCCGCGTTCGACGCGCTGCTGCTGATGGCGCGGCTCAACATCCACCACGTGCCGGTGACCGACGGCACCAAGGTCGTCGGTCTGATTTCCAGCACCGACCTGCACCAGCGCCAAAGCGACTCGGCGGTGGTGCTGGCCCAGGCCATCCATCAGCAGGACACGGTGGCCGACCTGCAGGCGGTGGCCGCGCGCATCGGCGCTTTGCAGCGCCAGCTGGCTGCGGCTGGCACCAGCGCGCACGCGATGGGGCGCGTGGTCTCGGCGATGACCGATGCGCTGACCACCCGGCTGCTGCAGCTGGCCGAGCGCGAGTTGGGGCCTGCTCCGCTCCCGTATGCCTGGGTGGCGGCGGGTTCGCAGGGGCGCAACGAGCAGACCGCCAAGAGCGACCAGGACAACTGCCTGGTGCTGCACGACGATTACGATCCGGATCGCCACGGCGCGTATTTCGAAGCGTTGGCGCGCTTCGTCTGCGATGGCCTCAACGCCTGCGGCTACGTCTACTGCCCAGGGGAGATGATGGCCCTCAACGCCCAGTGGCGCCAGCCGCTGGCACGCTGGCGCGAGTCGTTCCGGCGCTGGATCGAAACCCCCGATCCCAAGGCGCTGATGTTGACCTGCGTCTTTTTCGATCAGCGCTTCGTGGCCGGCGAGCGTACGCTGGTGGAGACGCTGCGCGCCGAGGTGCTGGCGCGCACGCCATCGCAGCGCATCTTTCTGGCGCACATGGTCTCCAACGCACTGACGCACACCCCGCCGCTGAACTGGCTCGGGCATGTGCAGACGATCCGGCATGGCGAGCACGCCGGCACGATCGACCTCAAGCACAGCGGTATCGTGCCCATCATCGACCTGGCGCGCGTGTACGCGCTGGCGGGCGGCATCGCCGCCGTCAACACGCGCGAGCGGCTGCTGCACAGCGCCGAAAGCGGTGAGATCAGCTCCGAACGCGCCCGCGACCTCATCGATGCGCTGGAATTCCTCACCACGCTACGGGTGCAACACCAGGCGCGCATGCTGGAGGCCGGCCACGCCGCCGACAACCATCTGCGTCCGGCCGAGCTGTCGGAGCTGGAGCGGCGCCACCTGAAGGACGCCTTTGCAGTCGTCAAGGACCTGCAGGGCGTGCTGGAAAAGCGCTACCTCGCCGGCCGCTTCTGAAGACGGGGCAAGGCAAACGGCTCAGTACGTCAGACGTGCGTAGTAGGTGCGCTCGGCGGCACGGCGCGCCTGCCCCAGCGTGACGATGCCTTGCTGCGCCAGCAGGGGGATCAGGCGCAAAAAGATTTCCGCGGTCACGAATGCGTCGCCCAGCGCGGTGTGCCGCCCCAGCACCGGGATGCCAAAGCGCGCGGCGATCTCCTCCAGGCTGTGCGAGGGCTGCTGCGGATGCACGACCGCCGACAGCAGCAGCGTATCGAGCACCGGCTGGTCGAACACCACGCCCACCAGCCGTTCCTTGAGTTGCAAAAAGCGCATGTCGAACGCCGCGTTGTGAGCCACCAGCACGGTGTCGCGCGCAAACGCGTGAAACGCCGGCAGCACCTGCGTGATGTCTGGCTGGCCACGCACCATCTCGGGGGTGATGCCGTGGATCGGAATGGTCTCGCGCGGAATCGGGCGGCGCGGATCGACCAGCTGCTCGAAGCTTTCGTGACGCAACAGCCGCCCGTTGACGATGCGCGTGGCGCCGATCTGGATGATCTCGTCGCCATCGGAGGGGTTCAACCCGGTGGTTTCGGTGTCAAAGACGGTGTAGGTCAACGCCGCCAGCGGCATGTCGTCCCACGCCTGCACCGCCGGTGAGACACGGAACAGGTCAAAGTCGTAAAACTCCGGGCGGCTCTCCACGCGCACCCCCGCCTGCGGCTCGGTCGACACCACCGCGGCCGCAGCGGGCAACCACAGGCGCAGCCGCGTCTGCCCTTGCGCGGCATCGTCCTCCAGCCAGCAAGCCCCGCCATGCCGCTCGGCCACATCGCGCACGCTGACCGCCCCGGCGCCGTCGCTGGCCTCCAGCCCATGCAGCGCGATCGTTCCACCCGCCGGCGTCGGCCAGCTCAGCGTCAAATGCACGCGCCGCCCGGCACCCGCATCGGTCGGCTGCTGCAGTTCCAGCCGCAACGAGCGTACCCCGGCGTCGGCGGCCAGACGCTGCGCCCAACGCTGCAACGCCAGCGCCAGCCCGAAACTTTCGACCCGCACCCACAAGCCTGGATCGCAGGGCTCGACCTGCAGCTGCACCCCCTCCACATCGGCCAGCCGGCGCTGCAGCACCGCCAGCAAGTCCGCGCCCAGCATGTCCTCCATCGACCACTGCGCGATCGGCTGGTCCAGCTCTTCCCGCGCGGCCTCCTGCAGCCGCTGCCCCAGCGTCAGCACCTCGTCCTGAATCACCGCCAGCAGCCGCTGCCGCAGTGCCTCGTCGACCTCGGGCAGCTGCAGCACCTCCAGCGCCGCGCGCACGTTGGCCAAGGCGCGCCGGCCGCCTTCGGTCAGCTCGATCCAGCGCTGCTGCTGGCGCGCGGCCTGCTCGTGCTCGCGCGTGATGTTGTCCAGCACCAGCACAAAGCCGGCCATCGCCGCCGGGTCACCGTCGCGCCCAGCCTGCTCGTCGCTGACCTCCCGCACCGGCGCCACTTGCACCCGCAGCAACTGCCCGCCCCGCGTGGCGGTGACAAACTGCGCGCTGGGCTGCGCCGCCCCCTTGCGCAGCCGCTGGCGCAGTTCATCCAGCGCGTGGGCGATCAGCGCCCGATCCAGCACCGTGTAGATCGAGCGCCCGAGCCCCAGCAGCTCGGCACCGCCCAGCCCGCCCGGAGCCTGCGACAGCGCCCGCACCTGCAGCCGCGCGCGGTTGTTGTACAGCAGCACACGTCCGTCCAGGTTGCAGACGATGACGCTTTGCGTCAGCTCGGCCATCAAGGCCGCCAGGCGGCGCTTTTCCTGCTCGATGGCCCGTGCGCCGGCGCGCACGCGCTCGTCAACCTCGCTGCGCCAGCGCTCGCGCTGCTGCACCAGTTCGTTGAACAAACGCGCCACGCGGCGCACATCGGCCGGCCCGCGCTCGCGCAAGGTCGGCGGCGGCTCGGCCGTCAGCAGCACAGCCGCTTCTTCGGCAAGCCGGCGCCAGGGGTGGACACCGACGTCGAACGCCTTTTGCAAGCCCCACGCGATGGCCCCCATGCCGGCCAACCACATCAGCAGCACGAAGCCCCAACGGTCGCCGAGCAGCTCCAGCATACGCTGGCGGGCGTCGGGCTCCAGCGTGACGGCGATCAGGCCGATCGTCACCGCCAGCCACGCCAGCGACACGGCCGCGGCACCGGCCAGCAGCCACCACAGGCGCGGATCGACACGGCGTCTCATCGCGCGCGCTCCAGCAGCTCGCGCACACGCTGCACCAAATCCTGGGTCGCAAACGGCTTGGTCAGGTAGGCGTCGGCCCCCAACGCCAACCCGCGCGCCACGTCGGCGTCGCGCCCCTTGGCCGTCAGCATCACCACCCGAACGCTGGCCAGCGTCGGCTCCGCGCGGATCGCCTGGCAAACCTCAAAGCCATCGCGCTTGGGCATCATCACATCGAGCAGCACCAGGTCGGGCTGCCAGTCGCGCACGGCCTGCAGCCCCGCTTCGCCGTCCTGCGCGCAGCGAACCTCGTAGCCCTCCCGCTTCATCAGAAATTCCAGCGGTACCAGGATGTTGGGCTCGTCGTCGACGATCAGCACGCGCTTGGCCGCCATGGCGCCGGTCTCCTCTGCTTCGTGGTGGGCGTGGTGATTGTCAGTGTAGCCCGTCGGGCTGACGTGCGGCCAACAACGGCAACTCGAACACGAAGCGCGCGCCGCCCTCGTAAGCCTCATCCAGCCACAGCCGCCCTCCCAGGTGCTCGACGATGCGGCGGCTGATCGGCAGGCCCAACCCGGTTCCGCCCGGCCGCCCCTCCTGCGTGCCCTGGCGGAATTTTTCGAAGATCGCCGCCCGCTGGGCTGGCGGCACCCCAGGGCCATTGTCGATCACCGCCACCACCACCGTGGGGGCCGAGGCGCTGCCGCCGCGCTCCACCACCACCCGCACCAGGCCCTGCCCGTCGTCGGGCACGAAACGCGCCGCGTTGGACAGCAGGTTGAGCAGCACCTGCTGCAGGCGGTCGGGATCGGCGCGCACCCAGGCTGGCGACAGCGCGGCCTCCACCACGAGCGCGGCGTGGCGGGCCTGCAGCAGCGGCTGGGCCGCTGCGGCGGCGTGCTCCACCGCCGCGACCACCTCGACCTCCGCGCTGGCCCATTCGGCCTGCCCCGACTCGATTTTGGCCATGTCCAGCACCTGGTTGACCAGCCGGGAAAGGCGCTGT
>JANWZF010000207.1 GCA_025054905.1 Tepidimonas sp. | reverse complement strand
GCCGCGGGGGTCGGTGCACGCCGCGCAAAGGCGTGGCGCATGCGTTCGAGTTGGGCGCCCAGCGCAGCCGCGATGTCGTCCGGCGGCAAGGCTGCGAAGTCGGTACGCAAGGCGTTCATGGCGGTCCACGCAAGACGGGTGGATAAGACCGAAGGCCTCAGTATCCCCCAACGGGCTGGCCCGTGGCGCTCCAGCGGTGCTTGCCCGCAGGTGGGATGGGCAGCAGCGCGCGCTCGGCCAGCGCGGCGATGGTCAGGCTGGGATGGCCCCCTAGATGGCACGGCAGGATCATCGATGCCGCAGGGCGGCCACGCTGCCGCCAAAGCCGAGGCCGATGACCCGAAAGTCGGTGGGGTCGGAGGGCTCGGTTATCGCACGGTTTCGCCGCCACAGGGGGCGCACGGAGATGGGCAAGAGAGGGCAGCAAGCGCCGATCGACCGAGGCGACCCGCGACGGGGCGGACTTCAGTCCGCAACCCCGGCGTGCTCATCCAGCCGCCGGCTCAGCTCGCCCAGGTGGTGCAGCGTGTCGCCAAACGTCAGCTCCAGTTGCGTCAGGCGCTTGAAGCAGTGCCCGATCTCGTACTCGTCGGTCACACCGATGCCGCCGTGCAGCTGCACCGCTTGTTGTCCGACGAAGCGCATCGACTGCCCCAGCTGGACCTTGGCGCGCGCCAGCGCCCGTCGGCGCAACGCCTCGGGTGCTTGCAGCTTCAGTGTGGCGTAGTAGCTCATGCTGCGCGCGAGCTCCAGCTGCATCTTCATGTCTGCGGCGCGGTGGCGCAAAGCCTGGAAGCTGCCGATCGGCACCCCGAATTGACGCCGGGTGTTCAGATACTGCAGGGTGAGCGCCAGGGCGCGCTCCATCACGCCCACGGCTTCGGCCGCTGCCAGCGCGATGCCCACGTCCACGGCCCAGGCCAGCGCTTGCTCGCCGGCGCGGCTCAGCAGGGTGGCCGGTGCATCCTCCAGCACCACCTCGGCGGCCCGGCTGCCGTCCTGCGTCGGGTGGCCACGGACGCGCACACCCTCGGCGTGGCGTTCCACCAGCAGCAGCGCCAACCCGCCACCGTCGTGCAGCTGCGCCGGGACCACGAACGCGGCAGCGTGGTCACCGGCCGGCACCGCATACTTGACGCCCCGCACCCGCCACCGGCCGGCATCGTCGGCCCGCGCGTGCGTGGTGCTGGCGTCCAGCCGGTGGCGGCTGTGGCGCTCCACGTGCGCCAGCACCACCAGCTCCCCGGCGGCCAGGCGGGGCAGCCAGGCCGCCTGCAGCTCAGGCGGCGCATGCTGCTGCAGCAGCGCGCTGCTCAGGTGGGCATGCAGCAGCGGCTCCAGCAGCAGCGCAGCCCCCAGCGCCTCGTGCACGACCATCGCCTCCACGGCACCCAGCCCCATGCCGCCATGGGCTTCGGGGACGGTCAGGCCGGGCAAACCCAGCTCGGTCAGTTCACGCCAGACCGCAGCATCAAAGCCGCCCGCGGCCACGATCGTGCGCCGGCGCTCAAACGGATAGCTGCGTTCGGCCCAGCGTTGCACGGCGTCGCGCAGCTGGCGCTGTTCATCGGTGAAGTCGAAGTCCATCAGCCTGCCCTCCTTGCCTCGGCTCAGCCCAGCAGCGTCTGGGCGACGATGTTGCGCTGGATTTCGTTGCTGCCGCCATAAATGGTGGTCTTGCGCATGTTGAAATAGCGCGGCGCCAGCGGGGCCAGCGCCAGATCCCCACCCGGATAGGGGCCTTGCCAGCGGCCTTCCAGGGCCGGCTCCAGATAGGGCAGCGCCAGTGGGCCGGCCACCAGCATCATCAGCTCGGTCAGACGCTGCTGAATTTCGCTGCCACGGATCTTCAGCAGCGCGGCCAGCTCCAGCGCGGGCTTGCCCCCTTTTTCGGCGGCCAGCACGCGCAGCACCAGCATCTCCAGCGCGACGATGTCCACCTCCAGCAGTGCGATCTGGTCGCGCACGCGCACGTCGTCCCAGACTTCCTCGGCCTGGGCCAGGCGCTTCAGTCGCTTGAGCTCGCGCTTGGCGCGGTTGACGTCGGCGATGTTGGCGCGTTCGTGCGACAGCAGGTATTTGGCGTAGGTCCAGCCCTTGTTTTCCTCGCCGATCAGGTTGTCCACCGGCACGCGCACATCGTCGAACCAGACCTCGTTGACTTCGTATTCGCCGTCCAGCAGGCGGATCGGCCGCACGGTGATGCCGGGCGACTTCATGTCGATCAGCAAAAAGCTGATGCCGGTCTGCGGTTTGCCTTCGGTGCTGGTGCGCACCAGACAGAAGATCCAATCAGCATGCTGCGCCAGCGTGGTCCAGGTCTTTTGGCCGTTGACGATGTAATGGTCGCCGTCGCGTACCGCGCGCGTGCGCAGGCTGGCCAGGTCCGAGCCCGAGCCCGGCTCGCTGTAGCCCTGGCACCACCAGACTTCGCCGCTGGCGATGCCGGGCAAAAAGCGCTGTTGCTGCTGCGGGGTGCCAAAGGCCATGATGACGGGGGCGACCATCACGGGGCCGAACGGCAGGATCGGGGGCGCGCCGGCCTCGGCCAGGGCTTCGTCGAACAGGTGCTGCTGCACCACGCTCCAGCCTGGTCCCCCAAAAGCGCGGGGCCAGCGGTACGCCAGCCAGCCCTGCCGCCCCAGCGTTCGGGCCCACTGCTGAATGTCGTCCTTGGTCAGGCGCAGCCCGGCGTGCACTTTGGCGGCCACGGCCGGATCCAGGTGCGCGGCAATCCACGCCCGCACCTCATCGCGAAAGGCCAGTTCCTCGGCGCTGAAAGCCAAATCCATGGCATGGTCTCCTCGGGTCGCATGCAGATTCGCCTTTATGCCCGCTTGGCGGCCGGGACGCTGTCGGCGGCGCGACAGCTCCAGACGCTACACTGCCGGCCCATGAACGAGCCCGTGCGACCGCTCCCCCGCCCGTTGGTGATCCTGATCTCGGGCACTGGCAGCAACATGCAGGCCATCGTGCGCGCCGCGCAGGCGCAGCGCTGGCGCGAGCGCTTCGGTGCCTTCGTGGCGGCGGTGATCAGCAACCGGCCCGACGCCAAGGGTCTGGCCTGGGCGGCCGGGCAGGGGGTGCCCACGGCGGTGGTGGACCACACCGTCTACCCCAGCCGCGAAGCGTTCGACACCGCGCTGGCCGAGGCGATCGGGCGCTACGATCCGCACGGGCGGGCGCTGGTGCTGCTGGC
>JANWZF010000208.1 GCA_025054905.1 Tepidimonas sp. | reverse complement strand
CTGTCGGCCGACGAGGCCTTCGTCCTGCAGCTGGCCGAAGCGGGCAAGACGCAGGATCGCGGTCGCCTGTACGCCTACGGGCGCATCGGCCTTTTCGTGCCCAAGGGCTCGCCGCTGAAGGCCGACAGCGAGTTGAAGGATCTGGCCGCCGCGCTCCAGGATGGCCGCGTGCGCAAGTTCGCCATTGCCAACCCGCAGCATGCGCCCTACGGGCAGCGCGCGCGTGAGGCGCTGCAGCACGCCGGCCTGTGGGCTGCCATCGAACCCCGGCTGGTCTATGGAGAAAACGTCGCTCAGGCGGCGCAATTTGCCATCTCGGGCGCGGCCGAGGGTGGCATCATCGCGCTGTCGCTGGCCAAGGCACCGCAGGTGGCTGGCCAGGGTGACTTTGCGTTGATTCCGGCCGACTGGCATCGACCGCTGGCGCAGCGCATGGTGCTGCTCAAGGGCGCGCCCGAGGCTGCGCAGCGCTTCTATGGCTTTCTGGGCGGGGCGCAAGCGCAGGCGGTGCTGGCTCGCTATGGATTTGCGCTGCCCCGGCCCTGAGGTCCGGTGATCACGCCGCCCGCGCTGGCATGATGGGCACGGCACAAGCCTGAACGAACGACGATGGATTGGAGCGCCCTGACCCTGTCGCTGCAGCTGGCGGCGGCCACGCTGGCGGTGCTGCTGCCGCTGGGGCTGTGGCTGGGCCGTTGGCTGGCGCGCGCGCGCTTTGCGGGCAAAGCGCTGCTGGAGGCCGCCATCACGCTGCCGCTGGTGCTGCCGCCCACCGTGCTGGGCTACTACCTGCTGGTGTCGCTGGGGGCGGGCTCGCCGCTGGGGGCCTGGCTTCTGGAGCGCTTCGACCTGCGGCTGACGTTCAACTTTCTCGGTCTGCTGATCGCCTCGGTGGTGTTCAACATTCCCTTCATCGTGCAGCCGATCCAGCGCGCCTTCGAGGCCATTCCCGCCGCGCTGACCGAAGCCGCTGCCGTGCACGGCCTGTCGGCCTGGCAGACCTGGGTGCGCGTGGAGCTGCCGCTGGCCTGGCCTGGCATCCTGTCGGCGATCGTGCTGACGTTCGTGCACACGCTGGGCGAGTTTGGCGTTGTGCTGATGGTGGGCGGCAGCATTCCCGGCGAGACCAAGACGATCGCCATCAGCATCTACGACCGTGTGCAGGCCTTCGACCTGCAGGCGGCCGACCGCATGGCCCTGCTGCTGCTGGTGCTGTCGCTGCTGGCGGTGGCGGCATCGTTCGTCGCCACGGCGCGCACCCTGCGGCGCTAAAGGGGAACACGGTGGGCGATGCGCTGCAGGTCGAGCTGGAGCAAACCGCGCCGATGCCGCTGCGCGGGCAGCTGCGGTGCGCGGCGGGCGAGCTGCTGGCGCTGGTGGGGCCGTCCGGTGCCGGCAAGACTTCGCTGCTGCGCTGCCTGGCTGGGCTGATGCGGCCGCAGAAGGGCGTCATCCGCGTTGGCGAAGAGGTTTGGGTGGACACCCGTGCGGGGGTGTTCGTGCCACCCCAGCAGCGCCGCATCGGCCTGGTGTTCCAGCACTATGCGCTGATGCCCCACCTGAGCGCGCTGGACAACGTGGCGCTGGCGCTGCTGCACCTGCCACGCGCACAGCGGCGGGCGCAGGCCCAGCGCTGGCTGCAGCAGGTTGGCTTGCACGGGGTGCATCTGCAGCGCCGGCCTGCCGAGCTGTCCGGCGGTCAGCAGCAGCGGGTGGCCGTGGCGCGCGCGCTGGCCCGCCAGCCCCGGCTGCTGCTGCTGGATGAGCCGTTTTCGGCGGTGGATCCGATCAACCGGCAGGGCCTGTACGACCTGCTGGCCGATGTGCGGCGCGAGTTGCCCATTCCGATCGTGCTGGTGACCCATGACCTGAACGAAGCCCGGCACCTGGCCGACCGCATGGTGGTGATCGACCGCGGCGAAGTGCTGCAAAGCGGCACGCCGGCGCACATCTACCGCAGCCCGCGCAACGCGCGCGTGGCCGATCTGGTCGGGGTGCTGAACCGGTTTCAGGGTGTCTGGCTCGGCCCTCAGGACGCCGCCGATCGTGCCGCTGGCGCCGGCTGGCTGCAGTGGCTGCTGGACGATGGCCAGCCCACACCCTTGCGGCTGCGCGTGCGCGACAAGGGCAAGATTCCGGCGGGCCAGCGCGTGACCTGGGTGGTGCAGGGCGACGGCCTGCATCTGGACAGCGAGCGCAGCGCCGCGGCGACGGCCCAGGGGCCGTGCGACATGGCCCTGGCCACCACAGTGCAGACCGTGCGCTACCTGGGGGAGACGACCATGGCCAGCGCCGCCGTGGATGGCCTGCCCGGGGTGACCCTGCGGCTGGTGCGCTCGGGCCCGCTGCGCCAGGCGCTGCAGCCGGGGCAGCCGCTGCGCGTCTGGCTGGACTGCGACTGGGTGCACGTGATGCCCACGCGCGCGGTGCGCCCGGTGGGCTGAAGACCTGCACCGGACCTCCTTTCGCCGGGCCGGCTATGATGCTACCTGCCAGGCTATGATCGGGCGAGGGGCGGCGTGGACGGTTGGCAGCGTTGGTTCGCATGGCGCGATGAAGCTGGGCCGCTGGCCCCGGTGGTCTACGACCCCTGGCTGGTCGCGCTGTCGCTGGCGATTGCGTGCGCCGGCGGCGTGGCAGCGATGCAGCTGGTCAGCCTGGCGCGGCGTGCCGACCGCTTCGGCCCGGCGGTGGCGCGCGCGGCCTACGTCCTGGCCGCCTTGGCCCTCGGCATCAGCGTGTGGGCCATGCATTTCATTGGGATGCTGGCAGTCGATTTGTGCCAGCCGGTGCGCTATGACCCCTGGATCACCGCGGCGTCGTTGCTGCCCAGCGTGGCGGCATCGGCCTTGGGGTTGCGGCTGTACGCCCGACCGCGGGATCAGGGGCGCCCGGATGCCCGTTCGATCGTCATCGCAGGCGTTTGGGTCGGTGCCGGCATCGGGGCCATGCACTACAGCGGCATGGCTGCCCTGCGCATGACCAGCAGCTTGCGCTACGACCCGGTGGGCTTCGCGTTGTCGATCGGCGTGGCGGTGGTGCTGGCCGTGGCCGGGTTGGGTGCGCGGGAATGGCTGCGGCGCCAGACGCGCTGGCCTGGGTTGTGGACGATCGTCATCGCCGGATGCATTCTGGGGCTGGCCACCAGCGGCATGCACTACACCGCGATGCAGGCCTCGCTGTTCATCGGCCCGGTCGATCCGGCGTTTGCGCGTTGGTCCAACCGGCAATTTGAACTGGCCGTTGCGGTCGCGGTGGTGGTGGCGATCACCTTCGGATTCGCGTGGGGGTTGCTTGGCATCGCCACTTATCGTTCGCTGGCCAGCCGCCTGGGCGAGCGCGAAGCCCTGCTGCGCGACATTCTGGAGCACCTGCCTGGGGCCGTGGTGCGCGTGCGGGCTGACGCCTCGCTGCAACGGCTGCTGGTGTCGCCCTCGCTGGCGGAGTTGACGGGCCGCTCCTTGCAGTCCTACCTTGAGGGCCAGTGGTCGTTGCTGGATCTGGTGCATCCCGACGATCGGGCCCGGGTGGCGGCCCTGATCCCCGACAAGCGCCCATCCTGGATGCAGACTGAGCTGCAGGTGCGGTGGTGGCATGCAACGCGGGGTTGGCGCCAGGTGCGCGTGCGCGCGGTGGTGCATGAATTTCGCCCGCAGGTGCGCCGATCCGAGGCCCCGATCCCGGTGCTGGACCTTTATTTGACGGACGTCACTGATGAACACGAGGCGCGCCAGCGCGAGCGCGACCTGCTGGCGGCCATCGACAACGTCGTGGGCCGTGCAGTGCTGTCGCCCGAGGGGGTCTTTCTCGAGGTCAACGCCAAACTGGCGGGCCTGCTGGGCTATGCCCCTGAGGAGCTGGTCGGTCAGCCCCACCGCACCGTCTGGATCGACGAGGCCCAGGGAGCCGACATGGCCGCCTTCTGGGCTGCGCTGCGCCGTGGCGAGGCGCAGCCCGGAGAGTTCTCGCGCCGCACTCGGGATGGCCGCACCGTGTACCTGTCGGGCTGGTACCAGCCGATGCTTGACGCTGAGGGGCAGGTGCGATCGGTGCTCAAGCTTGCCTTCGATGTCACCGAGCGCGTGCACATGGTGCAGTCGTTGCAGCGCACGCAGCGCGAGCTGGAGCTGGCGCTGGCCAGCCGCAGCGCCTTCTTCGCCAACGTCAGCCACGAGATCCGCACGCCGATGAACGCCATCGTCGGTTTTGCGGAACTGTTGCGCGAGCGGCTGCCCGATGGCAGCGCCGAGCGCGAGCAGGCACGCACGATCCTCGATGCGGCGCGCGCGCTGCTGCGCATCCTCAACGACGTGCTGGATGCGGCCAAGCTGGAGCGGGGTGAGTTTCGCATCGTGCCGGCGCCGTTCCGGCTGGATCGCCTGCTGCACGACCTGGTGTCGCAGTTCGGTGTGTTGGCAGCGCGCAAGGGGCTGGATTTGCGGCTGGACGCAGCCGGCTCGCTGCCGCCCTGCTGGCACGGCGACGCCGACCGCGTGCGGCAAATCCTGACCAACCTGCTGGGCAACGCGCTCAAGTTCACCGAGCGCGGCCGCGTCACGCTGGGGGCGGCGGTGGCGGGGGAATTTCTGCTGCTGTGGGTGGAGGACACTGGGATCGGCATTGCGCCGCAGCACCAACAGACGATTTTCGATCCGTTCGTGCAAGCCGACACCGGCACCGCGCGCCGCTACGGCGGCACCGGTCTGGGCATGAGCATCGTGCGGCGTCTGACCGAGCTGATGGGCGGGCGCGTGGCGCTGAGCAGCGAGGTCGGCGTCGGCACCCGTGTGGAAGTGCGCCTGCCGCTGCCGATGCTGCCTGAGGCGCTGTGCGCCGAGAAAGAGGAGGAAACGACGGCGGTGGTCGCGGCACCACCGCGGCGCGTGCTGGCCGCCGACGACGTGGCCCAGAATCGGGAGCTGCTGGCCCTTTGGTTGGAGCGGGAGGGGCACCAGGCCACGGTGGTGGACGATGGGGCCACGCTGCTGGCGCGCTACCAGGCCGATCCTTATGCCTGGGATGTGCTGCTGCTCGATTTGCAGATGCCCGGCCTGGATGGGGTGGCCACCTGCGAGCGCATCCGCGCCTGGGAGCGTGCGCACGGGGTGGCGCCGGTGCCGGTGCTGGCCCTGAGCGCCAGCGTGCTGGAGGCC
>JANWZF010000115.1 GCA_025054905.1 Tepidimonas sp. | reverse complement strand
CCACGAGGAGACGACCCGATGCCCGGACTGCTGCCCCACATCGATCCTGATGGCTTGCTCGAGTTTTCGGTGGTGTACACCGACCGCGCGCTCAACCACATGTCCCAACGCTTCCAGCGCGTGATGACCGACATCGGCGCCATCCTCAAGGACGTCTACGGCGCGCACGCCGTGGCGCTGGTGCCCGGCAGCGGCACCTTTGGCATGGAAGCGGTGGCGCGCCAGTTCGCCACCGACCGGCGCGTGCTGGTGCTGCGCAACGGCTGGTTCAGCTACCGCTGGACGCAGATCTTCGACATGGGCCGTATCCCGGCCGAGGCGCAGGTGCTCAAAGCCCGCCGTGTGGCGGACGAACCGCAGGCCCCCTGGGTGCCCGCGTCGCTGGATGAGGTGGTGCGCACGATCCACGCGCTGCGCCCCGCGGTGGTGTTCGCGCCGCACGTGGAAACCGCCGCCGGCATGATGCTGCCGGACGACTACCTGCGCACGGTGGCCGAGGCCGCGCACGCAGTGGGCGGCCTGTTCGTGCTGGACTGCATCGCCTCCGGCGCCATGTGGGTGGACATGCGCGCCACCGATGTGGACGTGCTGATCTCGGCGCCGCAAAAGGGCTGGAGCGGCTCGCCGTGCTGCGCGATGGTGATGCTGTCGCCGCGCGCGCGCCAGGCCATCGACGCCACCACGAGCACCAGCTTTGCCTGCGACCTGAAGAAGTGGCTGCAGGTGATGCAGACCTACGAACAGGGCTCGCACGTCTACCACACGACGATGCCGACCGACGCGCTGGCACGGCTGCGCGACGTGATGCAGGAGACGCGCGCGCACGGCTGGGGCGCGATGAAGGCGGCGCAGGCCGAGCTGGGCCGGCGTGTGCGCGAGCTGTTCGAGGCGCGCGGGCTGCGCAGCGTGGCCGCCGCCGGATTCCAGGCCCCCGGGGTGGTGGTCAGCTACACCGACGACCCGGAGATCGCCAACGCCAAGAAATTCGCTGCGGTGGGCTTGCAGACCGCCGCCGGCGTGCCGCTGATGTGCGACGAGCCGGCGGACTTCCGCACCTTCCGCATCGGTCTGTTCGGGCTGGAAAAGCTGCTGCACATCGAGCGCACCGTGGGCCATCTGACGCAGGCGCTGGATGCCCTGGGCCTGCACGCGCGTGCACCGGTGACCGCCTGAGCGGGAAGGGGCGCAAGCGGGCAGGTACGCCAAAAATGCGAAACTTGTCCTAAAATCGCTAAAAGTAACAACCAGCGACGTCGTGCCATGCCCTTGCAGCCTCTCGTTGCCTTTACCCCCGACCCTGCCCCCGCGGCCGCCCAGCGCCTGGTCGACGACCTGCTGCAGCAGGGTGCGCAGGGCCTGATCCTGTGGGCGGCCGATGCCAATGGCGTGACGCCGGCGGCCTTTGATCCTTGGCTGGCCACCTTGCCGGTGCCCGTGGCCGGCGGAGTTTTTCCCCAGCTGATCTACGGCGGCGAGCACCACGAGCGCGGCTACGTCGTTGTCGGCTGGCCCTCCGCTTTCGACGTCGTGCACGTCGATGGTCTGTCGCTTGCCGAGGCGGACATGAGCGCCAGGCTTGAGCAGGTGTTGCCGGCGGCCGTGCCGGCCGCCACCGTGATGGTGTGGGTCGACGGCCTGGCCGCGCGCATCGCCGCCGCGCTGGATGCGGTGTACGACCAGTTTGGCAGCGATGTCACCTACTTTGGCGGGGGAGCCGGCAGCCTGTCCTTTCAACCGCGGCCGTGCCTGTTCAGCCGCGAGGGGCTGCGTGCGGATGCGCTGCAGTTGGTGCTGGTGCGCGAGCGTATGGCGCTTGGTGTGGACCACGGCTGGCAGCCGCTGGCTGGGCCGTTTGTCGTCACCGGCGGCCACGGGCCGGTGATCGAGTCGCTCGATCACCGCCCGGCCTACGAGGTCTACCGCGCCGCGGTGCAGGCCGACGCCGGGCGGGACCCGACCCCGCAGGGGTTCTTTGAGGTGGCCAAAGGCTACCCGTTTGGCCTGGACAAGCCCGACGGGCGGGTGGTCGTGCGCGATCCGATCACCGTCGAAGGGGGCGCCCTGCGCTGTGTCGGCGACGTGCCGCCCTACAGCCTGGTGCACCTGCTGAGGGGCGACCCCGATGAACTGGTGCGCGCGGCTGCGCGCGGCGCCGAGGCGCTGCAGGGCACCACCGGCCCGGTGCTGGTGGCCGACTGCATCAGCCGCGTGCTGTATCTGGAGCAGCGCTTCGGCGAAGAACTGGCCGCGATCCGGCGCGTGGTCGGCGCGCGCCCGCTGGCTGGCGTGCTGACCCTGGGTGAGGTGGCCAACGGCGGGGACACCTGCCTCGAGTTCTACAACAAGACCATCGTGTTGGCCGCGTTGGCCGCCGCGCCCGATGCCTGAGCAGCTGCTGCGCCGCAACCTGGCGATCGTCTCGCTGCAATACGAGCTGGCGCTGTCGATCGGGCAGGATCTGCACCTGGAGCCGATGCTGCGCCACTTTGTGCCCACGGCGCTGAAGCTGCTGGGCGCGCGCGCCGGTGCGGTGTGGGAAGGTCAAGGCGAAGCGGTGCTGGTGTATCCGGCGCGCTCGCGCGCATACCTGCCCCCGGCACACGCGTGGCCGCCGCCGGCGCTGGGCCAAGCGCTGCCAGCGCACGATGGCGGCGTGTGGCAGCGCGCCGAGCTGCCAGGCTTCGGCTGGATTGCCTGGCTGCGCTCGCAGCCGGTGGACGACGACATCGAACGGGCCCTGCTGCCGATCTGGCAGCGCCTGGCCCTGGCGTGCCGCGCCTGCCGCCAGCACGAGCAGACCGAGGAACTGCGCGCCCGCGCCGAGGCGGCCAACGTGGCGCGCGGTCAGTTCCTCGCCAACATGAGCCACGAAATCCGTACCCCGCTCAGCGGGGTCGTGGGGCTGCTGGAACTGGCGCTGGATCAGGCCGGCGAGCCGGGCCTGCGCAGCACGCTGGAGACCGCGCTGGGCGCAGCGCGGCACCTGATCGACATCGTCAATGACATCTTGGACCTATCCAAGATTGAGGCCGGCCGTCTGGAGCTGCGCGACGAGCCGTTCGACCCGCGCGCATTGCTGCGCGACATCGAAGGGGCGATGCGCGCCTCGGCCCAGCTCAAAGGGTTGGCGCTGACCGTGCAGGCCGATCCCGCGCTGCCAGCCCGGCTGCGTGCCGACGCCACCCGGCTGCGGCAGGTGCTGTTCAACCTGGTCGGCAACGCCATCAAGTTCACCGACCGCGGCGGCGTGACGCTGACGGTGCGCGCCGTGCCGCAGACGGATGGTCGCTGGCACACCGAGTGGGCCGTGCAGGACACCGGTATCGGCATCCCCCCTGCGCAGCTGGCCCGCATCTTTGATCCCTTCGTGCAGGGCGAAGGAGCGGCCAACCGCCGCTACGGTGGCACGGGCTTGGGGCTGGCCATCAGTCGCGAGCTGGTGCAGCGCATGGGTGGCGAGCTCACCGTGCGCAGCACCCCTGGGCAGGGCAGCACCTTCACGGTGACCCTGCCGTTGGCGGCCGTCGCCGATCCGCCCGCTGCAGAGCCGGCACAGGCTGAGGCCGCTGCGACACCGATGCAGCCCCATGCCGACGAGGCGCGGGTGCCGCTGCGTATCCTGGTGGCCGAGGATCACCCGGTCAATCGCCGGGTCATCGACGCGTTGTTGCGCCGTGCCGGCCACGACGTCACGTTTGCCGACGACGGACGCATGGCGTTGGCGCTGGCGCAGCAGGAGGCGTTCGACCTGGTGCTGATGGACATGCAGATGCCGGTGATGGATGGCTTGCAGGCCACCGAGGCGCTGCGCGCCTGGGAGGCGGCCACCGGTCGCGCGCGCCTGCCGGTGGTGGCGCTGACCGCCAACGCCTTCGGCGAGGACCGTCAGCGCTGCCTGGTGGCGGGCATGGACGACTTTCTGGCCAAGCCCATCGAGCGCGCCGCGCTGCAGCGCGTGCTGGCCGAGGCTCAGCGCATAAAACGCCGCCGCGTCAACGCCAGCGCCACCCAGAACCCCACCAGCGCATAGCCGGCCAGCACCGCCAGGTGCAGCGCAGCCTGGGTGGGCCAGCGGTCCAGAAACAGCGGCCGCACCAGCTCCACCGCGTGCGTCAGCGGCAGCGCCTGTCCCACCGCCTGCACCCAGCCCGGCAGCTGCTCCCGCGGGAAGACCACGCCCGAGACGAACATCATCGGCGTCAGCAGCAACGTGAAG
>JANWZF010000190.1 GCA_025054905.1 Tepidimonas sp. | reverse complement strand
CAATCCGCGGACCCGCTGGTCATCGGCGAGGTGATCGCGCGCGACCGCTGCGCCGTCTGCCACGGTCCGTGCGGCCAGAGCGTGGCGCCCAATTTTCCGCGCCTGGCCGGCCAGAATGCCCAGTATCTGGCGCGTCAGCTGCAGGCGTTCGCTCAGGGCGAGCGCAAAGACGTCGCAATGAGCGAAAAGGTCAAGGGCCTGTCCGCCAGCGACATCGAGGCGGTGGCCGAGTACTATGCGCGGCAAAAACCGGGGCACACCCCCAGCGGCGACGAGCTGCTGCTGGCCGTGGGGCGCTATGTCTACGAGCGGGGCAACCGCCATTCGGGTTTGCCGCCGTGCGCCACCTGCCATGGCGTGGGGGCCACCGGCACCACCGAACTGCCGCGTCTGGCGGGGCAGCATCCCCAGTACATCATGCGCCAGGTTCAGGCGTTCAAGGAGCGCAGTGGCAGCCGCGACAGCGCCATCATGCGTGTGATGGCGCACCGCCTGAGCGATCTGGAGCTGGAGGCGGTGGCGGCCTACCTGGGCAACCTGAAGTAAGCGCAGCAGGCCAGCCGGCCCGCCCGCAGGCAGGCACGGGCCGGCGGCCACCGGCTGCAGTGCAGCCGCTTCAGCCTTGCGCGGCGTCGTCGGCGTCCAGCCCGCCCATCACCTGGCTGAATCCGCCGTCGACGTAGAGGATTTCGGCGCTGATGCCAGCCGCCAGGTCGCTGAGCAGGAACGCGGCGGCGTGCCCCACGTCATCGATCGTGACGTTGCGCCGGATCGGGGCGTTGCGCTCCACCACCGACAGGATCTTGCCAAAGCCCTTGATGCCGCTGGCCGCCAGGGTTTTGATCGGCCCGGCCGAAATCGCGTTGACGCGCCAGCCGCGACGCTGGCTGCCCAGCGACTCGGCCAGGTAGCGCACGCTGGCCTCCAGGCTCGCCTTGGCCAGCCCCATCGTGTTGTAGGCGGGCACCATGCGCACGCTGCCGAGGTAGGTCAGCGTCAGCAGCGCCGCACCATCGTTGAGGTAGGGGCGCGCGGCCTTGGCCATCGCGGCAAAGCTGTACGCGCTGATTTCGTGCGCGGTGCGGTAGGCCTCGCGCGACAGGCCGTCGAGAAAATCGCCCGCGATGGCCTCGCGTGGCGCGTAGCCGATGCTGTGCACGAAGCCGTCGAAGGTTGGCCAGTGCTGCGACAGCTGGGCAAACAGCCGCTCGATGTTGGCGTCGTCGGCCACGTCGCATTCGAAGACCAGCCGGGAGCCGAACTCGGCGGCGAATTCGGTGATGCGGTCCTTGAAGCGCTCACCGACGTAGCTGAACGCCAGCTCGGCCCCCTGGGCGTGGCAGGCCCGTGCGATGCCGTAGGCGATCGAGCGGTTGGACAACACCCCCGTGATCAGCAGTTTCTTGCCGGCCAGAAAACCCATCGTCGTGTGCTCCTTGTGATGCCCCAAATTCCTGCAGAATTGTCGCATGCGTGTTTCCGCCCGCCCGTGCCGCCTGCGTCAGTCGCCCGTATTCCGGGGCGATGAGGCTGCAGCGGTCCGCTCGGGGCGGTGGCGCAGGGCCCTGTGGGTCTGGATGCTGGTTGGTTGGCTGGCCCTGGTGGTGCCGCCGCTGTGGGCGGCGCATGGGTATGCGCTGTGGGGCCATCCGAAGTATCCACCGGGGTTTGCCCATTTCGACTATGTCCGCCCCGACGCGCCCAAGGGGGGCGAGTTGCGGCTGGTGAGCAACTCGCGGGCGTCCACCTTCGACAAGTACAACCCGTTCACACTGCGGGGCAATGCGCCCGCCTACCTGTCCGATCTGCTGTTCGACACTCTGCTGGCCGGGGCAGCCGATGAGGTGGGGGCTGCCTACGGGCTGCTGGCCGAGGACGTGCAGGTGGCACCCGACCGCATGAGCGTGACGTTTCGCCTGCGGCGCGAGGCTCGTTTCCACCACGGCAAGCCGGTGCTGGCCGAAGACGTGCGGCACACCTTCGAGACGCTGTTGGGGCCGCACACCTCGCCGGTGTACAAGACCATTCTGGCCGATCTCGACGGCGTGGACGTGCTGCAGGAGCGCACGGTGCGGTTTCGCTTCAAGCGTCCCAACCGGGAGCTGCCGTTGACGGTCGGGGGCATTCCGATCTTCAGCCGCGACTGGGGTGTGGATCCCGCCACCGGCCAGCGCAAGCCGTTCAACGAAGTGGTGATGGACACGCCCATCGGCAGCGGACCGTACCGCATCGGGCCGGTCAAGTTCGGCAAGGACATCACCTATGTGCGCGATCCCCAGTACTGGGCGCGCGATCTGCCGGTGCGCCGCGGCACCTTCAACTTCGATCGCATCACGGTCAAGATTTACAAGGACAACACCGCTCGGCTGGAGGCGCTGAAGGCTGGCGAATTCGATCTGATGCGTTTTTTTTCCGCGGGCGACTGGGCGCGGCGCGTCAAGGGCAAGCGCTTCGACAGCGGCGAGCTGGTCAAGGCCGAATTCCGCCATCGCCTGCCCACCGGCTTTCAGAGCTACGTGCTCAACACGCGCCGCGCACCGCTGGATGACATCCGGGTGCGCCAGGCG
>JANWZF010000335.1 GCA_025054905.1 Tepidimonas sp. | reverse complement strand
GCGCGCGCCCGAGACCGCCTCGTACATGTCGAACAGGTCTTCGCGCTCGCGGAAGCAGTACAGCAGGATCGTGGAGCTGCCGCAGTCGTTGCCGTGCGAGCCCAGCCACATCAGGTGGTTGAGCAGGCGCGTGATCTCGGCGAACATCACGCGGATGTACTGCGCACGGATCGGCACTTCGATGCCCAGCAGCTTTTCGATCGCCAGGCAGTAGGCGTGCTCGTTGCACATCATCGAGACGTAGTCCAGCCGATCCATGTACGGCAAGGCCTGGATGTACGTCTTGTGCTCGGCGAGCTTTTCGGTGGCGCGGTGCAGCAAGCCGATGTGCGGGTCGGCGCGCTGCACCACTTCGCCATCCAGCTCCAGCACCAGCCGCAGCACGCCGTGCGCGGCCGGGTGCTGCGGCCCAAAGTTCAGGGTGTAATTCTTGATCTCTGCCATGGTGCGTGTTCCATCCGCCGTGGGCGCGCTCGGCCCGTCTCAGTGCAGACCTCCGTAGGCGTCTTCGCGGATGATGCGCGGCGTGATCTCCCGCGGCTCGATCGTCACTGGCTCGTACACGACGCGGCGCCGTTCGGGGTCGTAGCGCATCTCGACGTGGCCCGACAGCGGAAAGTCCTTGCGGAACGGGTGTCCGATGAAGCCGTAATCGGTCAGGATGCGGCGCAAGTCCGGATGACCCTCGAAAACGATGCCGAACAGATCGAACGCCTCGCGCTCGTACCAGTTGGCCGACGGCCACACGTCGATCAGCGAGTCGATCACCGGAAAGTCGTCATCGGGGCAGAACGTGCGCACGCGCACGCGCTGGTTCAGCGTCACCGACAGCAGATGCACCACCACGGCAAAGCGCGGCCCCTCCCAGACGGCGTTGCCGTAAGTGGCGTAGTCCACGCCGCACAGGTCGATCAGTTGCTCGAAACGGCAGCCGTCGGCGTCGCGCAGGCGCAGCATCGCCGCGCGGTAGTGCGCCGCCGGCACCACCACCGTCACCTCGCCGCGCTGCAGCTCCACCCGCTCGGCCAGACCCTGCAGCGCCGCCGTCACCGCCGCCTGCACCGCTTCGGGTGCAGGGCGCTCGGTCTGCTGCGCCAGCGCCGCCCAGCGCGCCGTGTCCATGCTCGCTGTCATCGTATCCCTCCTGGTCCTGCCCTGCTCACACCCGCGCGATGGTGTGGGTGCGGCGGATCTTGTGCTGCAGCTGGATGATCCCGTACAGCAGCGCCTCGGCCGTCGGCGGGCAGCCCGGCACGTAGACATCCACCGGCACGATGCGGTCGCAACCCCGCACGACGCTGTAGCTGTAGTGATAGTAGCCGCCCCCGTTCGCGCACGAACCCATGCTGATCACCCAGCGCGGCTCGGCCATCTGGTCGTACACCTTGCGCAGCGCCGGAGCCATCTTGTTGCACAGCGTGCCCGCCACGATCATCAGGTCCGACTGCCGGGGACTGGCGCGAAAGACCTCCGCGCCGAAGCGTGCGATGTCGTAGCGCGCCGTGGCGGCATGCATCATTTCGACCGCACAGCACGCCAGTCCGAACGTCATCGGCCACAGCGAGCCCGTCTTGGCCCAGTTCACCACCGCGTCGTAGCTGGTGGTGAGAAACCCCTGCTTGAACACACCCTCGATCATGCGTCAGCTCCTGGCCGGCTGGCCGCCGGCGGTGCATGCGGTGGCGGACCAGGCACTCACTCCCAGTCCAGGGCACCCTTTTTCCACTCGTAGACAAAACCCACCACCAGGATCATCAAAAACATGACCCCAGCCCAGAAGCCAGTGGCGCCGATGTCGGCAAACGCCACGGCCCACGGGATCAGGAAGGCGATCTCGAGATCGAACAGGATGAACAGGATGGCCACGAGGTAGTAGCGCACATCGAACTTCATGCGCGCGTCCTCGAAGGCCTCAAAGCCACATTCGTACGGGGAATTCTTTTCCGGATCAGGGCGATTGGGCCCCAGCAGGTGGCCCAAAACCTGAGGCAGAACGCCGACTGCCAAACCCACCAACAGGAACAGCAGGACGGGAAGGTACTGCTCGAGGCTCACAGTCGTCGTCTCCGGCAAAGGGCACCCTGCAGGTGCTAATGTTGTGCTTGATTTGGTGCCGACGGCGAGACTCGAACTCGCACAGCTTGCGCCACTACCCCCTCAAGATAGCGTGTCTACCAATTCCACCACGTCGGCTGATGCAGCATCGTCGAGGTCCGGATCTGGCTGTACCTCACCGGCGGCTTGTGATGTCCTTCAACGATGAATAGCGACATTGTACCCGCAAATGCACTCCTGTTTGCCCCACGTCGGTGCACGCGCCCCGCTGGGGCGTGGGACTCACTTGCCGGGAATCTGGGCCGCACCGCTGTCGGGGGCCGCGGCGGGGGCCGCCGGCGCGGCAGCGGGCAAGTTCTCCAGCACGCTGCCGCTGGAGGCGGGAGCCGCCGGCCGCTGGTAGCCAATGAACGCCAGCCCCAGCGTGGCCGCCAGGAACACCGTGGCCAGCACCGCAGTGCTGCGCGACAGGAAGTTGGCCCCGCCGCTGGCTCCAAACAGACTGGCCGAAGCGCCTCCCCCAAAGGCTGCACCTGCATCAGCCCCCTTGCCATGCTGCATCAGCACCAGGCCGATCATGGCCAGGGCCGACAGCACCTGCACGATCACCAACAAAGTATGCAAAACGTTCATGGTCGTCCTTTCCTCGATCCGTATCCGGTCTGCGACACCGCCCCGCGCATCATCAGGCTGCCGCCCTCAAGCGGCAGCGGCGACGATGCGCAAAAACTCCTCGGCCTTCAGCGACGCACCGCCAATCAGCCCCCCGTCGATGTCGGGTTGCGCCAACAGGGCGGCGGCGTTGCTGGCGTTCATGCTGCCGCCGTAGAGGATGCGCACGCGCCGCGGCGACGGTGTGGCCGCCTGCAGCTGGGCCCGCAGGACGGCGTGCACCGCCTGCGCCTGCTCGGGCGTGGCGGTGCGACCGGTGCCGATGGCCCAGACAGGCTCGTAGGCCACCACGATTTCGCTGACGCAGTGACCCACGGTGTGCACCACCGCAGCCAGCTGCCGCTTGACGACCAGCTCGGTCTGCCCGGCATCGCGCTGCGCCTCGGTTTCACCGACACAGACGATCGGGGTGATGCCCGCGGCCAGCGCGCGCTGCGCCTTGGCCGCCACGACTTCGTCCGTCTCGCCGTGGTACTGGCGCCGCTCCGAGTGGCCGACGATGACGTAGCGGCAGCCGAAGTCACGCAGCATCGCAGCGCTGACCTCGCCGGTGTAGGCGCCGCGCTCGTGCGCCGAGACGTCCTGCGCCCCCCACGCCAACGGCGTGCCTTGGCACAACGTCTGCGCCTGCGCCAGATAGGGGGCCGGCACACACACCGCCACATCGGCGGCCAGCTCCGGGGTCAGCCCTGCCAGCACCGCCCGCAGCAGGGCCTCGTTGTCGGCCAGGCTGCCATTCATCTTCCAGTTGCCTGCAATCAGCTTGCGCATGTCGGTCATACTCCTGAAGCCGCTGTGGCCAACGGCGCAGTCCAGTCCAGAATGATCTTGCCCACGTGCGTGTCGGCCTCCATCAGCGCGTGCGCCTGCGCCGCCTGTGCCGCCGGCAGCACCTGGTACACCACCGGACGGATGGCCCCGTGTTCGATCAGCGGCCAGACGCGCAGCCGCAGCTCACGCGCGATGGCGGCCTTGAAGGCCACCGACCGCGGCCGTAGCGTGGAGCCGGTGATCGTCAACCGCCGCCGCAGGACCTGGCCGGCATCGAAGGCGGCCTGCACACCGCCCTGGACCGCGATGATCACCAGCCGTCCATCGTCCGCCAGGCAGCCGATCTCGCGCTCCACATAGGGGCCTGCCACCATGTCCAGGATGACGTCGGCGCCCCGACCGGCGGTCCAGCGCTGCACCTCGGCGACGAAATCCTGCTCGCGGTACAGGATGGCGTGCTGCGCCCCCAGACGCAGGCAGGCTTGCGCCTTGTCGCGGCTGCCGACCGTCACGATCACCTGGGCGCCGAAGGCGCGCGCCATCTGGATGGCAGTCACACCGATCCCGCTGGCGCCACCGTGGACCAGCAGCGTTTCGCCCGCCTGCAGGCGGCCGCGGTCGAACACGTTGCTCCAGACGGTGAAGAAGGTCTCCGGCAGGCCGGCGGCTTCCACGTCGCTGCAGCCACTTGGCACCGGCAAGACCTGCCCCACTGGGGCAACACAATATTCGGCGTAGCCACCGCCGGCCACCAGCGCACAGACCCGCTGGCCGATGCGCAGGCCGGCAGCTTCCATGGCTTCGACATCGCCGCTGTCGATGACGCCGGCCACCTCCAGCCCCGGCAGGTCCGGCGCTCCTGGCGGCGGCGGGTAAGCGCCCCGGCGTTGCAGCACGTCCGGGCGATTGACGCCGCTGGCGCTGACGCGAATCAGCACCTCGCCCTCGCGCGGCTGGGGCCGGGGACGGCGCACCAACCGCAGCACCTGCGGGCCGCCGAAGGCGCTGATCTCGATGGCGTGCATCAGGGAATCCATGACCATGGCCCCAGCGGCGCCGGTTGTCTCACTGCTGCTGCTGTTGCTGCGCGGCCTGGGCAGCCGGCTCCAGCAACGCACGCATCGACAGCTTGATGCGGCCTTTGTCGTCGGTCTCGATGACCTTGACCTTGACGATTTGGCCTTCCTTGAGGAAATCGGTCACCTTTTCGACGCGCTGGTTGGCGATCTGGCTGATGTGCAGCAGGCCATCTTTGCCAGGCAGGATGTTGACCAACGCACCGAAGTCGAGAATCTTGGTCACCGGGCCTTCGTACACCTGGCCGACTTCGACCTCGGCGGTCAACGCTTCGATGCGCTTGCGCGCCTGCGCGGCGCGGTCGGCGTCAGTGGAGGCGATCGTGATGGTGCCGTCCTCGGCGATGTCGATCGTCGTGCCGGTCTCCTCGGTGATCGCACGGATCGTGGCCCCGCCCTTGCCGATCACGTCACGGATGCGCTCCGGATTGATCTTCATCGTGTACAGGCGCGGGGCGTAGACCGAAATGTCCTCACGGGCCCCGGCGATGGCTTGCTGCATCTTGGCCAGGATATGCAGCCGGGCCTCCTTGGCCTGCGCCAGCGCCACCTGCATGATCTCCTTGGTGATGCCCTGGATCTTGATGTCCATCTGCAGCGCAGTGACGCCCTGCGTGGTGCCTGCCACCTTGAAGTCCATGTCGCCCAGGTGATCCTCGTCGCCCAGGATGTCGGTCAGCACCGCGAACTTGTTGCCCTCCTTGATCAGGCCCATCGCAATGCCGGCCACGTGCGCCTTCATCGGCACGCCAGCATCCATCAGCGCCAGGCAGCCACCACAGACCGTGGCCATCGACGAGGAGCCGTTCGATTCGGTGATCTCCGACACCACGCGGATCGTGTAAGGAAATTCATCCTTGCTCGGCAGGCAGGCCACCAGCGCGCGCTTGGCCAGGCGGCCGTGCCCGATTTCACGCCGCTTGGGCGCGCCCACACGCCCCGTCTCGCCGGTGGCAAACGGCGGCATGTTGTAGTGCAGCATGAAGCGCTCCTGGTACTCGCCCGACAGCGCGTCGATGATCTGCGCGTCGCGCTCGGTGCCCAGCGTGGCGATGACCAGCGCCTGCGTCTCGCCGCGCGTGAACAGCGCTGAGCCGTGCGTGCGCGGCAGCACCCCGGTGCGGATTTCGATCGGGCGCACGGTGCGCGTGTCGCGCCCGTCGATGCGCGGCTCGCCGTTGAGGATCTGCTGGCGCACGATGCGCGCCTCGATCTCGAACAGCAGGCCGTCGACCTTGACCTCGTCGAAAGCGATGCCCTGCTCGGTCAGGCCCGCTTTGACCGCTGCGTAGGCCTCGCGGCAGGCCTGCGTGCGCGCCTGCTTGTTGCGGATCTGGTAAGCCGCACGCAGGCGCTCTTCGCCCAGCTCGGTGACCTTGGCGATCAGGGCCTCGTCACGCGGCGGAGGCTGCCAGTCCCACGCCGGCTTGCCCGCCACGCGCACCAGCTCGTGAATGGCCTCGATGGCCACCTTGCCCTGCTCGTGCCCAAACACCACCGCCCCCAGCATGACCTCTTCGGTGAGCTGGTCGGCTTCGGACTCCACCATCAGCACGGCCGACTCGGTGCCGGCCACCACCAGATCCAGACGCGACTGCGCCCGCTCGGTCGGCCCGGGGTTGAGCACGTACTCGCCGTTGATGTAGCCGACGCGCGCTGCACCGATCGGACCGTTGAACGGAATGCCGCTGATGGCCAGCGCGGCGCTGGAGGCGATCATCGCCGGGATGTCGGCATCGACGTCGGGGTTGAGCGACAGCGTGTGGACGACGATCTGCACCTCGTTGAAAAAGCCTTCCGGAAACAGCGGCCGGATCGGGCGGTCGATCAGGCGGCTGGTCAGGGTTTCGTATTCGCTCGGACGCCCCTCGCGCTTGAAGAAACTGCCCGGGATCTTGCCGGCCGCGTAGGCTTTCTCGACATAGTCCACGGTCAGCGGGAAAAAATCCTGCCCCGGCTTGGCTTCCGGGCGGGCGACGACGGTGGCCAGCACGACGGTGCCGTCCATGTCGAGCAACACGGCGCCGGTGGCCTGGCGCGCGATTTCGCCGGTTTCCATCGTGACCGTGTGACGGCCCCACTGGAAGGTCTTGGTGTATTTCTGAAACAGGCTCATCGTTGAACTCCTGGGGTTGGGGTCGCCCGCTCAGAACACGATGCCATTCCAGCGGCAGCCTGACTGCGGCCGGCGTTGGAATGACACAGCTTCGCTCTGGCGGCGACGGAAAACGACACTCGTCCGCATGGCAAACGGCGCCCAGGGCCTGTCATCGACCCGGGGCGCCGGCTTGCGGTGGCGGGCAGCACACCCGTGCGGACCGTGCGATCTTACTTGCGCAGACCGAGCTTCTGGATCAGCGCGACGTAGCGGTCGGCGTCCTTGGCCTTCAGATAGTCGAGCAGCTTGCGGCGGCGGCTGACCAGCTTCAGCAGGCCGCGACGGCCGTGGTGATCCTTGGCGTGCGTCTTGAAGTGCGGCGTCAGATCGTTGATGCGCGCGGTCAGCAACGCCACCTGAACCTCGGGGCTGCCGGTGTCGCGCTCGCCGCGCGCATGCTCGGCGATCACCTTGGCTTTGATATCGGACGTGATCATGGGTCGAAAACTCCTTTGGACTTGCGACAGGCCGCAGCCGTCCGTGACGGCCACCGCCTGCGTGCGCCCCAGATGGGGCAATCGGCGATTATAGCGGGCGCCGCCCGGTACGTTCAGAAGCGCACCATGCGGCAGGTATGCGGCTGCTCGGCCGCCGCTGGCTCGATGCGCTGCACGACCCGAAAACCATAGCCCGAACCTTCCACGTCGAACGGCACGCCCGGGGCCCCCTGGCGCTCCATCAACGCCACCATCAGGGGCTGTTGCGCCTGGTGATCGTCGGCACGCATGCGCAGCCGCTGCCCGGCCAGGCTCACATCGGCCTGCTCCAGCGCGCGCGCCAAAGCGGCTGCGGGCGGCAGGCCGCCCGGCCCTGCCGTGCCAGCGGTACGCGCGGCGCGTTCCAACGCCTGCGCCAGCGCCTCGATCATCAGCTGCATGCGCAGGTGGATGTAATCGTCGGCCGGGTTGGGAAAGCGCTGACGGAACGCTTCCACCAGCTGGCGCGAGGCCTCCCCCGGCGCGTTGGGAAACCACTCCGCCACCGCCAGCACGCGCCCGACGCCGGCCTCACCGATGGCCGCCGGAGCCCCCAGTGCATTGCCGTAGAAGGTGTAGAACTTGCCTTCGTAGCCAAGCTCGCGTGCCGCGCGCACCAGCAAGGTCAGGTCGTTGCCCCAGTTGCCGGTGATGACCGCCTGCGCCCCGCTGGCCTTGATCTTGGTCATGTACGGCAGAAAATCCTTGATGCGCGCCAGCGGGTGCAGCTCCTCACCGACGATGCGCACCTCGGGCCGCAGCTGGGCCAGCTGGCGCCGTGCTTCGCGCAGCACCGCCTGCCCAAAACTGTAGTCCTGCCCGATGAGGTAGACGCTTTTGACGTCGGCATCCTGCTTGAGCACCCCCATCAACGCCGCCATGCGCATGTCGGCGTGCGCATCAAAGCGGAAATGCCAGAAGCTGCAGCGCTCGTTGGTCAACACCGGATCGACCGCGGCGTAGTTCAGAAACACCACCTGGCGCTGCGGTTCGCGCTCGTTGTGGCGGTTGATCGCTTCGATCAACGCCGCGGCCACCGCTGAGGAATTGCCCTGCGCCACCACGGTGATGCCATCGTCCAGCGCCGACTGCAGGGCCGACAGCGCCTCCTGCGGCTGCCCCTTGCTGTCGTAGCGCACGATCTGCAGCGGTCGGCGCACACCGCCGCCCAGATCCACCCCACCACGGGCGTTGACCCGCTCGCACGCCCACAGCAGATTGCGAAACACCGCCTCGCCGGCGTTGCCCACCGGCCCCGACAGCGCTTCGATCAGCGCGATGCGAATCGGGGCTGCGGCGCGCGCCCACCCCAGCGGCGGCAGCGACGCCAGCGCCGCGCTCCCCAACAACGCCGCTAGCGTGCGGCGACGCCCCCTACCCGAGAAGCTTGCGTGGTTCATGAGTCGAGATTTCCTCACGTCGTTGCGATGGGGCGCCATTCTAGCGGGAAATCCGCCTCTGTAATTCATAATTACGGCTACGGTGCCCACCTGTCGTCCCGGCATGGCTGCCCGTCCGTCTCACCCCGCCAGCGCCACCTCCTCCAGCGGCCAGCGGGGCTTGACGTCAAACGCCGGCCATGGGGACGAGGGCGGCCAGGCCCCCACCTGCCAGCGCATCGCGGCAGCCAGCGCGATCATCGCGCCGTTGTCGGTGCACAACGCAAGCTCGGGGTAATGCACGCGCACGCCGCGGCGCGCGCAGGCAGCGTCAAGCTGCTGGCGCAAATGGCGGTTGGCCCCTACCCCACCGGCCACCACCAGCCGCCTCAAACCCGTGCGCTGCAGCGCCGCCAGCGCCTTGTGCACCAGCACTTCGACGATGGCGGCCTGGGTCGAGGCCGCCAAATCGGCGCGGCGCTGCGCCAGCGCCTCGCCCAGGCGCCGTGCCTGGGTCAACACAGCGGTCTTCAGACCTGCGAACGAAAAATCCAGATCGGCGCTGTGCAACAGCGGCCGCGGCAGCGCAAACGCCGCCGCATCGCCCTGCTCGGCCAACCGTGCCAAAGCAGGGCCGCCCGGATAGCCCAACCCCAGCACCTTGGCGGCCTTGTCGAACGCCTCACCCGCGGCATCGTCAATAGTCTCGCCCAGCAGCGTGTAGCGCCCCACCCCCTCGACGCGCATCAGCTGCGTATGCCCCCCCGACACCAGCAGCGCCACGAATGGAAAGTCGGGGGGATCGGCGCTGAGAAACGGCGACAGCAGATGCCCCTCCAGATGATGCACGCCCCAGGCCGGCACCTGCAGCGCAGCCGCCAGCGCGCAGGCCACACCCGCCCCCACCAGCAGCGCCCCTGCCAACCCCGGCCCGCGCGTGTAGGCCACCGCCTGCACCTCGTGCAAGGTGACCCCGGCCTGCTGCAGCACGTCCTCGATCAACGGCAGCACGCGCCGAATGTGGTCGCGGCTGGCCAGCTCCGGCACCACGCCACCGTAGTCCCGGTGCATGGCGACCTGGCTATGCAGCGCCGCCCCCCTCAATCGGGGCACGCCCTGCGCTTGCGCCTGCACCAGCGCCACCCCGGTTTCGTCGCATGACGACTCGATGCCCAGCAACAACATGGGGCGCAAGTGTACGGGGTACGCATGATGGCTGCCTGGTACCAATCTTGCTTGGGGATGGGCATGGACAAAGCTTTGCGTTGGGTGCGCCAGGCCCGCCGCGCATTGGCGATGGAGCTTCGCCAGCTCGCTCAGACCGTCCGCCTGCTGCATGTCACGACGGCTTTGGTGCATCAACTGCAGCGAGAGCGGGGACTGTCTAACCTGCACTTGGGCTGTTCGGGCACCGAATGGCTGACGGCAGTCCAAGACCAGATTCGCGTCACCGATGCGGCACAGGCCGCCTTGGAAGACGAGCTGCAACGATGGGAAAGCATCACGCAGCCAGGCCTGCAGCGCGCTCGCCTGCTGACGGACATTGCGCTGGCGCTTCAGGGCCTGCAAGCCCTGCCTTGGCTGCGTCAGCAGGTGCAACAAAGGCGCTGCGCGCCGACCGAGGCGACAACGGCTTACATCCGGCTGATCCAAGCTTTGCTGTCGATGGTGTTCGAGGCCGCCGATGCAGCACAAGATCCGGACATCTCCCGCAGCCTGGTTGCGCTCTACCATCTGTCGCACGGCAAAGAGCTGGCCGGCCAAGAACGGGCCGCCGGCGCCGTTGCCTTCGCGCGCGGATCGATCAGCGCTGAGGAGCAGCATCAGCTGCTGCATTTGATCGAAGCCCAGCAGCGCAGTCTGGAAGTGGCCGCCGCCCTCGTCTGTCGCGAGCTCGCCTCGGCGCTGACTGCCATGCCCCAGCAGCCCGACTTTGCCACTTTCGAGCGGCTGCGGCAGCATTTGACCACGACATCGCCTGCTGCCGCGCTCGACAACGGATGGAGCGCCCCGTGGTTTGCCGCCTGCACGGCTCGCATCGACATGCTGCGGGTGCTGGAAGAACGCCTGCTGCAGCAGCTTCGGGCCTTGATCGAACACAAGAGCCAACGCGCTGACGAGGCGCTGAACTCACTGGAAGACCCATCCACAGTCCACGCCAAGGGGACACAGGATGGGCCACCAGCCTTCTTTGCGACCGATCGGTCCACGGCCTGGGGCGCTTCGGAGACCGCGCGTGCTTGGCCTGGCGATACCAGCAGCCACGTGCTGGAAGTCATTCATGAACAGGCGCGACAGCTTCAGCAACTCAGCGCGGAACTCGAGCAGGTACGCCTCAACTTGCAAGAGCGTCGTGTCATCGAGCGCGCCAAAGGTTTGTTGATGGCGCACCACGGACTCAATGAAGAGCAGGCTCATCGCCGTCTGCGTCAATTGGCCATGAACCAGGGTCGCCGGATGGTAGAAGTCGCACAGGCGGTGTTGTCCGCCGCGGAGCTGCTGGCAACACCCCGATCTTGACAGCCCCAAAGTTGCGCGCCACCGCGCCAGAAACGTCACATCGTCGCACCAGAAGGGTGCACGACCAGCCCGCCCTCCCCCAAGTGCCACCTGCACGGCGCCCCCCGATTGCCCCCCAGCCTACGGATCCACGGGCAACGGGGCCCCGTCGCCCGTGCGGATGCGTGCCAAAGGTGAAGTTGGCACGGTTCATGCTTGCTTGACTGCACGCAGGGTACCGTCAACGGCGGCGGATACCCCGCACAGGACAACGGCGTCCTCCCGCATGCGGCTGGCAGCAGACCGCCTGCGCGAGGACGCCTTTTTGTTGGACGTTGTGCTCGCAGGAGGTCCCGATGAAAGCTCGACTCCCCTCTCCACCCCGAGAATCCAAGGCAACCCGAGTTCACCAAGCCGTCGATACGACATCCGTCGAGCCTGAACGACCCGCCACCACCCGACGCCACCTGTTACGCCAAGCCGCAGCGCTGGGAACGGGGGCACTCTTCGGCACTTTGGGTCACCACGGCGTTTGGGCTGCCGGATCGGATGCGCCCGAAAAAAAGGAAGTCAAGATCGGCTTCATCCCGCTGACCGATTGCGCCAGCGTCGTCATGGCCAGCGTGCTGGGGTTCGACCAGAAATACGGCGTCAAGTTTGTGCTCTCGAAAGAAGCTTCCTGGGCTGGGGTCCGCGACAAACTCGTCAATGGCGACCTCGACATGGCGCATGTTTTGTATGGCCTGATCTACGGCGTCCATTTGGGGGTCGGCGGACCCAGACGATCCATGGCCATCCTGATGACCCTGAACCAGAATGGACAGGCCATCACGCTGAGCAAAAAGCTGGCCGATCAAGGCGTGGTGGATGGCCCCAGCCTGGCCAAAGCAATGGCCACCGACAAGCGTGACTACACATTTGCGCAAACCTTCCCGACCGGCACGCACGCCATGTGGCTCTATTACTGGCTGGCCACACTGGGCGTGCACCCGCTCAGGGACGCCAAGGTCATCACCGTTCCACCTCCCCAGATGGTGGCCAACATGCGCGTGGGCAACATGGATGGCTATTGCGTGGGCGAACCGTGGAATCACCGCGCCATCATGGACGGCATCGGCATCACGGTGGCCACCACCCAGGACATCTGGAAAGACCACCCCGAAAAAGTGCTGGGCACAACCAGTGACTTTGTCCGCCAATACCCCAACACCTGCCGCGCCGCCATCATGGCGGTGCTGGAAGCGGGCCGCTGGATCGACAGCAGCCTGCAAAACAAACTCAAAATGGCCGAGACGATCGCCGACAAGGCTTACGTCAACACCAGTGTCGAGGCCATCAATCAGCGCATCCTTGGACGCTATCAGAATGGCCTGGGCCGCACCTGGGACGACCCCAACCACATGAAGTTTTTCGCCGACGGCGCCGTCAACTATCCCTACCTGTCGGACGGCATGTGGTTTTTGACCCAGCACAAACGCTGGGGCCTGCTCAAGGAACACCCCAACTACCTGCAAGTGGCCCGCGACATCAACCAGACCGAGCTGTATCGCCAGGCCGCCAGTCAGCTCAAGGTCAATGTCCCCAAAAGCGATCTGCGCAGCAGCCGACTGATCGACGGTGTGGTCTGGGACGGCAAGGACCCGGCGCGCTACGCCGACAGCTTTTCCATCAAAGCCTGAGATAGGAGAACCCTCGCCATGGTCGCTGCCATTTTCCACTCACCGCTGGCCGATGAGAGCCGGGCTCCCCCTGGCCCCGCCCACAACGCAGGATCCCATGCCGCGCCGAGAACCGACGGTGCCGCACCGCGGCGGGACCACCCCAGCTCCAACGCGCCTGCGCGCCCCCGCCGTGGCTTGCCCCCTGCACTGCAGCGACTGCTGGCCGGGGCGGCCGGGCTGGCTCTGTTGGTGGGCGTGTGGAGTTTGCTGACCACGGGCGGGGGAGCGCTGCCGAGCCCCTCGGCCACGCTGCAAGCCGCCCTTGCCCTGTTTGCAGATCCGTTCTATCGCAACGGCCCCAATGACCAGGGTATTGGCTGGAACATCCTCAACAGCCTGCAACGTGTCGGACTGGGGTTTGGGCTGGCCGCGCTGGTGGGGATTCCGTTGGGATTTGCGCTGGGCAGTTCGCGCTGGCTGGGTGCCATGGCCGCACCCGTGATTGCGCTGCTGCGGCCGGTCAGCCCGCTGGCGTGGCTGCCCATCGGCCTGCTGGTGTTCAAGAGCGCCCATCCGGCCGCGATCTGGACGATTTTCATCTGTTCGATCTGGCCCATGATCATCAACACGGCCGTCGGCGTCCAGCGCATTCCCCAGGACTACCTCAACGTGGCCCGTGTGCTGGATCTGTCGGGCTGGACGGTCCTGACACGCATCTTGCTGCCATCCACACTGCCGTATGTGCTCACAGGCGTTCGCCTCAGTGTCGGCACCGCCTGGCTGGTCATCGTGGCTGCTGAAATGCTCACCGGCGGCGTCGGCATCGGATTTTGGGTCTGGGATGAGTGGAACAACCTCAACGTCCAGCACATCCTGGTGGCGATTTTCGTGATCGGTGTCGTCGGCTTCATCCTCGAAACCATCCTGGTGCGTGTGGCGGCGGCGTTCACCTACGAGGAGGTTCGGCCATGAACGCGCACGAGAGCAAATTCATCGAAATCCAGGGCGTCAGTCAGGCCTTCTCCACCCCACGCGGCACTTTCGTCGCGCTGCGCAACATCGACCTGACGATTGCCAAGGGCGAATTCGTCACCCTGATTGGCCACTCCGGCTGTGGCAAGTCGACCCTGCTGAACCTGATGGCGGGCCTGACTCGTCCTACCCAAGGTGTCCTGCTGTGCGCGGGACGCGAGGTTGCGGGGCCTGGTCCGGACCGTGCCGTGGTCTTCCAGCATCACGCACTGCTGCCATGGCTGACCTGCTTTGACAACGTTTACCTCGGTGTGGAACGTGTCTTTGGCGCGTATGAACCCAAGCGGCGCCTGCGCGAGCGTACCGAGGCCGCATTGGAGCTGGTGGGCCTGGCCCATGCAGCCCACAAACGCCCGGGGGAAATCAGCGGGGGCATGAAACAACGGGTGGGCATCGCGCGAGCACTGGCCATCGAACCCAAGGTGCTGCTGATGGACGAGCCGTTTGGAGCCCTCGATGCCCTGACGCGCGCGCGGCTGCAGGACGAACTGCTGGACATCGTGCAACGCACCCACAGCACGGTCGTGATGGTGACCCATGACGTGGATGAAGCGGTGCTGCTGGCCGACAAGATCGTCATGATGACCAACGGGCCGGCGGCCACCATCGGCGATGTGCTGCCGGTGCCATTACCCAGGCCGCGTCAACGGCTGGCATTGGCCGAAGATCCCACGTACCTGCGTTGCCGCAAAGCGGTGCTGGACTTTCTCTACGCCCGCCAAGCCCATGTCGAAAAGGTGGCCTGACCATGAACATGCGTCATCCTCTCGTCCAGCGCACGCGCCTGGTCTTGATTGGCAACGGCATGGCGGGCGTGCGCGCCCTGGAAGAGTTGCTGCAACTCGCGCCCGAGCGCTATGAGATCACCGTGCTGGGCGCTGAGCCCCACCCCAACTACAACCGCATCCTGCTGTCGCCCGTGCTGGCTGGCGAACAGACGTTTCAGGACATCATCCTCAACGACTGGGATTGGTATCGCGAGCACGGCATCACGTTGCACGCAGGGTGCACGGCAACGGTCATCGACCGCACGGCGCGCGTCGTCCGGGGCTGCCTGGCCGATGGACGTTTGATCGACATTCCCTACGACCGGTTGATCCTCGCCACGGGATCGACCCCCATCATGCTCCCCGTGCCCGGGCGGGATCTGCCTGGGGTGTTGGCCTACCGCGATATCGCCGATACCCAAGCGATGATCGAGGCTGCCCAACGCTACCGACAGGCGGTCGTCATCGGTGGGGGGCTGCTGGGCCTGGAAGCCGCGTATGGCCTGGCTCGCCGCGGCATGGAGGTCACCGTCGTGCACGTGGCACCCTGGTTGATGGAGCGCCAGCTTGATCCACCGGCTGCCGACTTGCTGCAGCGCTGCCTACAGGCCCGCGGCTTGCGCTTCGAAATCCAGGCCCAAACCGAGGCCTTGTTGCCCGGACAGGACGGCCGGGTCGCGGCTGTGCAGCTGCGCGATGGCCGCACCCTACCCGCCCAGCTGGTGGTCATGGCCGTGGGCATTCGCCCCAGGACGGCCCTGGCTGAGCAGGCCGGACTGCGGTGCGAGCGCGGCATCGTGGTCACCGACACCATGCAAACCGTCACCGACCCCAGCATTTACGCCGTGGGCGAATGCGTGAGTCACCGCGGCATCAGCTACGGTCTGGTGGCCCCTCTGTTTGAACAAGCCAAAGTGCTGGCTCGCCATCTGGCCGGAGAAGACCACGCGCAGTACCACGGCTCTTGGGTGGCCACCAAACTCAAAGTCACCGGCATCGAGGTCTTCTCCGCTGGACGCTTCATGGGTGCAGACAGCGGACGCCCCGAAGACGCGGACTGTGAGTCCATCGTCATGAGCGATCCTCAAGCCGGTCTGTACAAGAAGCTGGTGCTCGAACGGGGTCGGCTGGTGGGTGCCTGTCTGGTCGGGGACACCGCCGACAGTGCCTGGTATTTGCAGCTGATGCGTTCCGAACAGCCCGTGGAATCGATGCGCCACCGACTCCTGTTCGGGCAACGCTACGCAACCCCATCAGCGCAGAGTGCACAAACAGCCCAGGCAATGCCCGACGACGCGGAGGTCTGCGGCTGCAATGGCGTACGCAAGGGCACCATTGGCCAGGCGATTCGTCGCCACGGGCTCACCACCCTGGAGGAGGTGCGCAAACACACCAAGGCCAGCGCCTCGTGTGGGTCATGCACTGCCGTCGTGGAGCAGATTTTGCAGGCCGAAGCGGGCGAGCGCTACCGCGCCACGGCGCAGGAAAAGCCGGTGTGCGGCTGCACGGAATTGACCCATGCGGCGCTGCGTCAGGCCATCCGCACGCCGCTGGCCGATGGCCGCCGCCTGCTGCGGGTGGGCGATGTGTTTGCCCACCTGGGCTGGAAAACCCCCAACGGTTGCGCCACTTGCCGCCCGGCTGTCAACTACTACCTCATCAGCACTTGGCCGGGTGAGGCCCAAGACGACCCGCTCAGTCGGCTGGTCAACGAGCGCAGTCACGCCAACATTCAAAAAGACGGCACCTACAGTGTCGTGCCGCGCATGTGGGGCGGCGAAACGACCGCGGCGCAGCTGCGCAGGATTGCCGATGTGGCGGACAAATACCGGATCCCGACCATCAAGATCACCGGTGGTCAACGCATCGATCTGTTGGGGGTCAAAAAGGAAGATTTGCCTCGAGTCTGGGCCGACCTGGGCATGCCGAGTGGACATGCCTATGCCAAAGCACTGCGCACGGTCAAGACCTGCGTCGGCAGCGAATGGTGCCGTTTCGGAACCCAAGACAGCACCCAAATGGGCAAAGACCTCGAGCAAGCCCTGTGGCGCATGTACGCCCCCCATAAAGTCAAGCTTGCCGTCAGCGGTTGCCCGCGCAATTGCGCCGAGGCCGGCATCAAGGATGTGGGCGTGATAGGCGTGGAGTCCGGCTGGGAAATCTATGTCGCCGGCAATGGCGGCATCAAAACCGAAGTGGCGCAGTTTCTGGTCAAGGTGACCCGTGCTGAGGAAGTGCTGGAACATGTCGGCGCATTCCTGGAGCTGTATCGGCAAGAAGGCTGGTACCTCGAGCGCACGTGCCACTTCGTCGCCCGTGTCGGGCTGGACTATGTCAAACAGCGCGTGGTGCAAGACCACGCGGGGCGCCGCGCTTTATGGCAGCGCCTACGCGAAGCGATCCGGAACGAACCCGATCCCTGGCACGAACCGCAGCGCGCACGGGTGGATGTGCGCCAATTCTCGCCTCTGGCTGCACCCGCTGACGGCCCGGCCCCTGCTTGGGCCGCGAAGACCGCAGGAGCGACCGCATGAGCACACCGCATTCGGCACCCTGGGTGCGCATCTGTGCCGTGGACGATATTCCCCCGTTGGGAGCTCGCCGGGTGGCACGCCCCCATGGCATGGACGTCGCGCTTTTTCGGACCGCAGACGATCGCATCTTCGCACTGCTCGATCGCTGCCCGCACAAAGGCGGTCCACTGAGCGAGGGCATGGTGTTCGACCACCGCGTGGCTTGCCCCCTGCACAACTGGACGATCGGCCTGGTGGATGGCCAGGCGGCTGCTCCCGATGAGGGCTGCACGCCGGTCTTTGACGTGCGCGTGATCGACGGCGAGGTCTGGCTCAGGGCCGATCAACTGGCCCACCATGCCCTCGACCTTGACCGTCCGCGGGCAGGGCCATGCAGCCGAGCCGCAGCACCGGCGGCCACACTGCGCGCCAACCACGGATCGCCGACTTGCCCACCTTCCCAACCTGTCGTGACGCCATGAACCCAGCCGCAAGCCAGGACGGTACTGCGGTGCGTGTGACACGCTCCACCTGCCCATACTGCGGCGTCGGCTGTGGCGTACTGATCGAGAGTCAGGGCGCCCACATCGTCGCCGTGCGGGGAGATCCCGACCATCCTGCCAACCACGGCCGTCTGTGCACCAAGGGGTCCACCCTGCACCTGACGGCCGATCCACAACGCCAACTGGCCACGCGCCTGCTGCAGCCGATGCTGCGGCCCCACAAGGGGGCCGAGCCCATCGCGGTGGATTGGGACACGGCCCTGGACACCACCGCGCAACGCCTGGCCGACATCGTGCAGCGTGATGGACCTCAAGCCGTGGGGTTTTACATCAGCGGCCAGCTGCTGACCGAGGATTACTACGTCTTTCACAAACTGGCCCGTGGCCTGATCGGCACGCCGCACCTGGATAGCAATTCGCGTCTGTGCATGAGCAGCGCGGTCATGGGCTACAAACTGACCTTGGGTGCTGACGCGCCCCCTGCCTGCTATGACGACGTGGATCACGCTGACTGCGTGTTGATTGCAGGCAGCAACACCGCCTGGGCGCACCCGGTGCTTTTTCGCAGGTTGGCCGAAGCCAAGCAACGCCGGCCCGGGATGCGCATCATCGTTGTCGATCCCAGAAAAACCGACACGGCCAGTCTGGCGGATCTGCACTTGGCCTTGCAGCCAGGCACGGACGTGCTGTTGTTCCATGGGCTGCTGCACCTGATGATTCAGCATGGCTGGGTGGACGAGGACTACATCCAGCGTCACACCGTGGGTTTCGCCGAGCTGCGCGCCCTGGTGCAGCAATACCCCTTGGAGGTGGTCAGCCGTGTCTGTGGACTGAAGGCTTCTGACCTGTTGACCGCCGCCCGCTGGCTGGCTGGCGTGCCCGACGACTGGCCTGCTGGGGTGTCGGTTGCGCCGCAGCACCGCCGGCGTACCCTCAGCCTGTATTGCCAGGGGCTCAACCAGTCCAGCCACGGCACCGCCAACAATGTGGCGCTGATCCACTTGCATCTGGCGTGCGGGCAAATCGGCCAGCCTGGGGCCGGCCCGCTGTCACTGACCGGCCAGCCCAATGCGATGGGAGGCAGGGAAGTGGGGGCCATGGCAACCCTTCTGAGCGCCCATCGTGATTTGAGCAACCCCGAACACCGCGCAGAAGTCGCCCGGCTGTGGGGGCTGGCCCCCGGTGTCGAGCTGCCCGACCGCCCCGGCTGGACGGCGGTACAGATGTTCGAGGCGGCGGCCGATGGCGCCCTCAAGGCCCTGTGGATCGCCTGCACCAACCCCGCACAATCGATGCCTGATCAAGCCACGGTCCGACGCGCCTTGCAGCGCGCGGAGCTGGTCATCGTGCAGGAGGCTTATGCGACCGCCGCCACCTGTGCCTGGGCCGACGTGCTGCTGCCGGCAACGACCTGGGGTGAGAAAGAAGGCACCGTCACCAACAGCGAGCGACGCATCAGCCGTGTGCGTGCGGCGGTTGCGCCCCCTCATGTTTCGCCGCAGAGTGCCCCGCGCGCCGACTGGCGCATCGTGGTCGAGATCGGGCGGCGCCTGCAAGCGCGCCTGCCTGCGCGTGCGGCCCAGACGCTGTTTCCGTACGCATCGCCCGAAGCCATCTGGAACGAACATCGCGCCAGCACCCAAGGGCGCGATTTGGACATCAGTGGTTTGAGTTACGCGCTGCTGGAGCAGTCGCCCCAGCAGTGGCCGTATCCAGCCGGTGCGCGCACGGGCAAGCCGCGCTTGTACGAGGATGGCCAGTTCCCCACCCCTGATGGCAAGGCGCGCTTCGTCTGCATGCCTTACGAACCCGTGGCCGAGGAGCGCTGTGCCCGCTATGCCTTCAGCCTGCTGACTGGGCGGCTGCGCGATCAATGGCACGGCATGACGCGCACCGGCACCGTGGCGCAGCTGCTGGGACATACCGCCGAACCCCAGATCGAGCTTCATCCCGATGATCTGCATGAGTTGGGCCTGCGCGCGGGCGACCTGGTCCGGGTACGCAGCCGCCGCGGCGAGGTCGTGCTGCCCGCGCATCCCTCATCCGAACTGGGACGACGCCAGTGTTTCGTGCCGATGCATTGGGGGGGCGAATACCTGACTGCCCGAAGCCGCAACGGCCCCATCGGCCCTGCGGGGATCAATGCCCTCACGCTCTCGGTGGGCTGCCCGCGTTCCCATCAGCCCGAACTCAAACATACGGCCGTGACTCTGGAGCCGGTGCAGCCAGAATGGAGTGTGCATGCCATGGCCTGGCTGCCCACGGCGGCTGCCTTGCGGGCGCAGTCTCGCCTGCGCGCGCTGTTGGCTCGCTTCGACTATGCGGTCTGTGTCCCGTTCGGCAGGGTGACTCGCTCAGCCTCTGGGCAGCATCAGCACACCGGTGTGTGGTTCAAGGCCGCCCACCCCCACGCTCCTGCCGATCTCGATTGGCTGGTGCTATTGGAAGAGGCACTGGGCTTGCAACCGCAGCACTGTTTGACTTATGACGACCCACGACGCCAGCAACACCGCCGGTTACGGTTGGCATCCGATGCCGCCGGTCGGCAGGTGGAAGCCTTTTTGCTGGCTGGATCCCCTCGCTCGCACACCTGGCTGGGAGCGCTGATACGCCAAGGCGAGCCGGTACACCTACCCTCCGTCGTGCTGCTGATGGACGGCTCCGAGCCGCCGGGCCTGACCTATGAAGCGCCCTCGCGCACGGTGTGCAACTGCCTTGGAATCACCGAGGCGGCCATCCGGGAGGGCCTGGCCGACACGCAGGGCGACCCCGAGGAGCGGCTGCAGCGGCTGCAGCATCGCCTGCGCTGCGGCACCCAATGCGGCTCGTGCCTGCCCGAACTCAAACGTCTGGTTCGAACGCTGGGCACCGCAGGTGCAAGGGTGGCTGCGGCCGTCGTGGAGGCTGGCCCATGAGCCTTGCCCCTTATCTGCGTGAAATCGGTCGTGGACGGGATGGAGCCCGTCCCTTGACGAGGGCACAGGCAGATGCCTTGATGCGCCAACTGTTGGCGGGCCACGTCAGCGATCTGGAACTGGGCGCCTTCTGCATCGCGATGCGCTTCAAGGGTGAAACGCCCTCGGAGCTGCTGGGCTTTTTGGATGCTGTGGAGTCCACGATGACACGCGTGCCCGCGGGGCACACGCCAACCGTGGTCCTGCCCAGTTACAACGGCGCTCGCCGCCTGCCGCTGCTGACCCCCTTGCTGGCTCTGATGCTGGCCCGACACGGCTGCCGGGTGATCCTCCATGGCCATGCCACCGACCCCGGCAACCGCATGAGCAGCCCAACGGTCTTGCAGGCCCTGCAACAGCGCGGGCACGCCGTGACCTGGATTCATTCGGCCAGCGACGTGCCCGACCACGCAACGGTGTGCTGGGTGCCAACCGCCTGTCTGCACCCGGGGCTGCAGCGTCTGCTGGACGTGCGGCGGGTTTTGGGCCTGCGCAACTCTGCGCACAGCCTCGTCAAGCTGCTCCAGCCCTGCCCCAACGCCGTCCTGGTCACCAGTTACACCCATCCGGAATATCGGACTTCGATGAGCGCCGTCCTCACCGAAGGCCAGCGAACCGCGGTGTTGCTGCGTGCCACCGAGGGCGAACCGGTCGCCGATCCGCGTCGCACACCGTGCATCGATGTCTTCCAGGCGGGCCAGCACCGCATGACGCGTGTCACCGAATCGGGCAGCCTGCCGCCCCAGCCGGCCCTGCCGGACGGTCGCGACTGCGCAGCCACGATCGCCTACATCGAGTCAGTGCTGACCGAGCCGGATCGTGTCCCCGCCCCGATCCGCATCCAGCTGGACATCATCCTCAGCCTGACAGCAACGCATCCCTCCAGGCTGGCCATGACGCCCCCCGTTTTCTGATCTTCACTTTTGGGAGCAGCCCCATGACGCAAGTTTTGCCCGCGCGCGTGACGCTGGTCGGTGCCGGCCCCGGCGATCCAGAATGCCTCACTCTCAAGGCGGTGCGAGCCATTGCGATGGCTGATGTGCTGTTGGTGGACGACTTGGTCAGCGAGGCGGTCTTGCAATATGCGCGCACCGATGCGCGTGTCGTGTACGTTGGCAAGCGCGGCGGCTGCGCGTCCACCCCGCAAGCGTTCATTGACCGGCTGATGGTGCAGCAGGCCCGCCAGGGCCTGCGCGTGGTACGCCTGAAAGGGGGGGATCCATTCGTGTTTGGACGTGCCGGCGAGGAAATCGAGTCTTTGCGGGCGCACGGCATCGAAGTGGAGGTCATCAACGGCATCACGGCGGGTCTTGCGGCCGCCACCGCATTGCAGACCTCGCTGACCCATCGGCAGCATGCACACGGGGTGGTGTTCATCACCGGACACGGCAGTCCAGGGCAGCCTGCTACCGATTGGCCGCTGCTGGCACACACGGCCCATGTCTTGAGACTCACGTTGGTCATCTACATGGGCATCGCCCGTGTGGCGGAGCTGCAACGTGGTTTGTGCAGCGGGCTTGCCCCCAACACGCCGGTGGCGATCGTGCAGCATGCCAGCCAACCCGAACAGCGGCATGTGGTCGTTCCCTTGGATGGGCTGACAGCAGCGGTGGACCGCCATGGCTTGGGTAGCCCCTCGATCATCATCGTGGGTGACGTCCTCCGTGGACTGGCCGAGATCGCCCATCACGGCCGTGCTGCTGGGCCCGCCCAGCAACGTCACGCTGCCTGAGGACGACCGCGCCTATTGGAGGCAACCACCCGAGCCAAGCGACAATGTCCCCGCGTGCCCGGCAAGGCACCTACAATGGACGAAACCATAAGGACGTCCATCGTGAACCGTGCCGCCTCTGCGCCCCTCGTGGCGCTGCTTGGTGCTTCGGCTGGCGGGCTGGAGCCGCTGCGCGAGCTGCTGGCGGCCCTGCCTCATGACCCACGCTTGGCCTGCGTGGTGGCACAGCACATCGCCGCGACCGAAACTTCGGCACTGGCCCGCCTGTTGCAGACCGTCAGTGCCGCGCCGGTGGAGTTGGTCACCGAAGGCGCCCCACTGCAGGGCGGCAAGGTGTACGTCACGCCACCGGGATACCACGTTGAAATCGAAGGCCAGCGCCTGCACCTGCGCCCGAGCGTCGCCGGGCAGGGCCCAGCCCCGTCATTGGACCGACTTTTTTCCAGCGCGGCACGCGCCCTGGGGCCGCGGGCGGTGGCCATCGTGCTGTCGGGCACCGGCCAGGATGGCGCGGTGGGCGCACGCGTCATCCGCGACGCCGGTGGCGCGGTGTGGGCCGAAGCGCCGTCGGAGGCCCCGTTTGCCTCGATGCCCCAAACCATCGTCGATCGCGGCCTGGCCGATCATGTCGACACCGCCGTGGCCCTGGGACGCCGGCTGGCGCAATGGCTGCAAGGCCGGCCGGCAGGGCCTTCGTCGTCCACTGCATCGGGCGCGGCAGCGGCCAAAGGCACGATGGCTGAGGAACAACAGGCCTTTGTCGCCCTGCTGCAGCGCATCGAGGCCAGCAGTGGACTGGAGCTGTCGCAGTACCAGGAAGCCACCTTGCGGCGCCAGTTCGAGCGCGTGATGCGCCAGCAGGGCGCCAGCAGCCTCGCGCAGCTGGCCGCGGCGGTGGAACACAACCCCCAGCTGCTGCACGCCCTGGTGCAGTCGGTCACGATCGGTGTGACTGAGTGGTTGCGCAACCCGACCGCCTTCGCCGCGCTGCGGCTGGCCTGGCGTGAGCACATCCAGCGGCGTGCCGCCGCCGGGGCCACCACGCTGCGCATCTGGTCGGTGGGTTGCTCCACTGGCGAGGAGGTCTACGGTCTGGCGATGCTGACCGACGAGCTGCTGCGCGAACTGGGTCTGAACCTGGACTGGATGGTGCTGGGCACCGATGTCAACCCTCCCGCCCTGGATCAGGCCCGCAGCGGGCTGTTCGATGACGACGGCGCACGGGCCCTGCCCGCGGCCTGGCGTGAACGCTATTTCACCCGCATCGGACACACCCTGCGGGTGCAACCGGAATTGCGCAAGCGCTGCGTCTTCGCCCGGCACGACGTGCTGCAGGATCTGCCGTTTCTGCGCATGGATTTGGTGGCCTGCCGCAACGTCCTGATCTACCTGAAAGGAGCGGCCAAGGACGAGGTGCTGCGGCGGCTGCACCACGCGCTGCTGCCCGATGGGCTGTTGATGCTGGGACGCTCCGAAGCGCTGAGCGCGCGCACACGCACGCTGTTTGCGCTCATCTCGACACAGGAGCATTTGTGGCGCAAGCGCAGCGATGGGGTCAGCGCTGCCCCCACGCTGCCTGCCCGGCGTCGTCAGCCCCATGCGGGCACCCGCGCTCCCTCGGTGTCAGCGGCTCCCCCTCAACTGCGCCCCGTGGATCGGCTGGAAGGCGAGTTGCGCGAACGGCTGCTGCAACACCTGATCGATCGGCATGCACCGCCCACGGTGCTGGTGGACCGCGACGGTCACCCGCTGCATGTGGTCGGGTCGATGGAGGGCTTGATGCGCTGGCCCGCCGGCTCCACGGTGGCCCTGACGCTGCCCAACCTGGTCGATCCGTCATGGCGGCGCGACGTGCAGCTGCTGATGCACCGTCTGCTCAGCCCCGACGAAAGCGGGGCGCGGGTGCCCCTGCCTCCCCTGCAAGGGCAGCCGCCGACGGTGTTGCACGGGGCTCGCTTCAACCTGGGAGGCGAGCCGTTTTTGATCCTCAGCTTCGTGCCGGCCAGCACTGCGGCGCCAGCCGGCGCGCCGGCCACCGCCGCCACAGCCGTCAGCGACGAGCAGCGTCTGCAGCACGAACGGCTGGAAAGCCTCGTCGATGCGCTGGAGCGCAGTCAGACGCAGCTGCAGCAGCTCAACGAGGCGCTGAGCGTGACCACTGAAGAGCTGGAAGCGGCCAATGAGGAGCTGGAGGCCTCCAACGAGGAACTGGAAGCATCCAACGAGGAGCTGCGCACGCTCAACGAGGAGCTGGACCGCTCGTTGCGCGAACAGCAGCAGCTCAACGACCTGCTCAACGCCATCCAGGAAAGCGCGGGCACCGCGCTGCTGGTGCTGGACCAGGAACGCCGTTTGCTGCGCTTCAACCAGACCGCTGCAGAGCTGCTGGGGCTGCGCGAATCGATGCTGGGCCTGCCGTGGACGTTCGACTCGCGCCGCTTTCCGTGGCCGACGGGGCTGGTCGAGCACGTGGTACGGGACGAGCGTGGGCCCTGGCAAGGGGGCGTGGAGCTGACCGAGGCGCGGCTGTGGGTGCAGCTGGTGCCGTGGCACACCCACGACGAGCGGGCTGGCTACGTCTTGGCCCTGACCGACCTGACCGCGCTGCGACAGGCCGAGCAGGAGCGGCTGGAGCTGCAGGAACGCCTGTCGATGCTGACCGAGGCGCTGCACGAGGCCGTGGTGCTGCTGGACGTGGTGCGCGGGCAGCTGGTGTACGCTTCGCACCGCCTGACGCAGTGGCTGCCGGCGGGCGACGGCGGCGCGCCCACCGCCCTGAGCACGCTGATCGACGCCATCGAACCGTCGGATCAGGGCCGCGTGCTGGCGCGCTGGCACGACGAGCGCAGCGACCACTGGACACAGCGCTACCGGCTGCGCAGCGCGGACGGACACTGGCGCTACGTGCAGGAACGCGCCGCGCGCGTCAGCACCGCGCGCGACGGACGGCGGTTGATTGCGGCCTCGCTGCTGGATGTGACCGAACTGGTCGAGCTGGAGACACGCGAGCGCAGCGCACAGGCGCGGTTGCAGGCGGTGTGGGACAACCCCAGCGTCGGGGTGGCGGTGTGCGCGCCGGACGGCACCGTGCACGAGTGCAACGCGGCGCTGGCCGCGCGCCTGGCGGCCACGGCCGAGGAAGTCCGAGGCACGGCCTGGTTTGGCTGGATCCATCCGGACGATCGCGAGGCTGCCCAGCAGCAGTGGCGCGCGCTGCAGGGTGGGCGGACACCGACCGCGCTCGAACAGCGCCTGCAGGCACGCGACGGTACCCTGCGCTGGTCGCGCCAGCACATCTCGCTGGCGCGCCATCCCCAGCCGCTGGGGGATCTGGTGGTGATCCTGCTGGAAAACATCGAGGACGCCAAGGCACGCGAGCAGACCATCTTCCGCCAAGCCAACTTCGATGCCCTGACCGGCCTGCCCAACCGCAACCTGTACCGGGACCGGCTGGAACAGGCGCTGCTGCGCGCGCAGCGTGAGCTGCGCTCCGTGTACGTGATGTTCTGCGATCTGGACGGGTTCAAGGAAATCAACGACCTCCACGGCCACGAGCTGGGCGATGAGGTGCTGGTGGAAATCGCCGGGCGCATCCGACGTGCGCTGCGCCCCAACGACACGGTGGCGCGCTTTGGCGGCGACGAATTCGTCGTGCTGCTGGATGGCCCCGAATCGCCGCTGGTGGTCGAGCGCGTCGCCGACGGTCTGCTGCAGGCGGTGCGCCAGCCGCTGCAAGTGCAGGGCAACGTGCTGCGCCTCAGCGCCAGCATTGGTGTGGCCACCTACCCCAGCGACGGCGAGACGGCCGAGGAGCTGATGCGCATGGCCGATACCGCGATGTACGCGGCCAAAAGCGGTGGACGCGACCGCATGCGCTTTTACTCGCCGCAGATGGAAAGCCGCGCGCGCCATCTGGCCGACATCAAGGCGGGGTTAGAGCAAGCGCTGACGCAAGGCGCCTTCGAGCTGATGTTCCAGCCCGTGGTGGCCCTACCCTCGGAACGCGTGCGCGCCGCCGAGGTGCTGCTGCGCTGGCGCCATCCCACGCGGGGACTGGTCTCTCCGGTGGAATTCATCGCCGTGGCCGAAGCCAGCGGCCAGATCCGGCGTATCGGCGCCTGGGTGCTGCGCGAAGCCGCCCGGCTGGCGCTGGAGGTGGCCCGGCGCTGGGGGCGGCATTTTCGTCTGGCGGTCAACGTGTCGGCCGCGCAGTTTGGCGACGCGGCGCTGCGCGACTGGCTGGACGAGCACCGCGCCGCGCTGCCCAACCTGACCATCGAAGTGACCGAATCGGTCTGGATGGCCGACAGCCCCTCGACCCTGGCCTGGCTGCAGCGCGTGCGCGAAGGCGGTGGCCACGTGGCGCTGGACGATTTCGGCACCGGCTATTCGAGCCTGGCCTACCTGCTGCGCGCGCCGGTGGACGAACTCAAGGTGGACAAGCGCTTCACCGACCACGTCGGCACCGGTGGCCCAAGCGAACGCATCGTCACGGCCGTGCTGGAGCTGGCCGCCGCACTGCAGGCGCGTGTGGTGGTTGAGGGCGTGGAAACAGACAACCAATTGGCGTTCCTGGCTCCCCATGCCCCGCTGGATGTGCAGGGTTTTCGCTACGCGCGCCCGATGCCGTGGAGTGAGCTGCTGGCCTATGTGGAGGCGCGCGGCGTGGAGCAAGGCGCCTGAAAAGAGGCGTCGCTGCCGGATTCTCGGCTCCAGCAAAAACGCCACCCTAAGGGTGGCGTGATGCAAAGCTGGCGGAGCGGACGGGGCTCGAACCCGCGACCCCCGGCGTGACAGGCCGGTATTCTAACCAACTGAACTACCGCTCCAATATGGCGACCCTACGGGGATTCGAACCCCGGTACTCACCGTGAAAGGGTGATGTCCTAGGCCTCTAGACGATAGGGTCTGTGTTCGTGGTGGAGGTAAGCGGGATCGAACCGCTGACCTCTTGCATGCCATGCAAGCGCTCTCCCAGCTGAGCTATACCCCCACGGGCCTCGATAGCGACGCCGACTGCGTTGCGTTTGCGTTGCCGCCGTCGTTTGCTGTCGAGACCTGCATTATAGCCATAAATGGGACCCGATTTCGGGGCCGAGACAGAAAATTCCCTTCCTCCAGCCCGGGCTCAAGCCGCCGCCAGCCGTGCCAGCACGTCCTGCCGGCGGTGCAGCGCCAGCACCGCATCGAGCGATGGGGTCTGCGCCACCCCCATCACCAGCACCCGCACCGGCATGGCCAGCTGGGGCATTTTCAGCCCGTGCGCCGCCAGCGTGGCCTTCAGCGCTGCGGCGATGCCAGGGGCACTCCACTCGGCATCGGCCAGGCGCTGGCGCAGCTCGGCCAGCGCCGGGCGCACCGCGTCGGTGACATGCTGCGCCAGATCCTCGGCCCGCGGCGTCGGCACGCTGTAGTACGGCTGGGCCCAGTCGGCCAGCGCCACCGTCGTGTCGCAGCGGTCCTTGTACAGACCGCAAATGGCCACCAGCCGCTCATCGGCCTGCAGGCCGCGGCGCGCCAGCTGCTCGGCCACCAGCGGGGCCAGCCGCTCATCCGGCGTCATCTTGAGGTGCTGCGCGTTGACCCAGCGCAGCTTGGCCTCGTCGAACTGCGCCGCGCTCTTGCCCAGATGATCGAGATCGAACCACTGCAGGAACTGCTCGCGCGTAAAAATCTCGTCGTCGCCGTGGCTCCAACCCAGGCGCGCCAGATAATTGATCATCGCGTCGGGCAAGAAGCCCGCCTCGCGATACCACGTCACCGGCTTGGCGCCGTGGCGCTTGCTCATCTTCTCGCCCTGCTCGTTGAGCACGGTGGGCAGGTGCGCATAGACCGGGGGCTCGTGCCCCAGCGCGCGGATGATGTTGATCTGCCGCGGCGTGTTGTTGACGTGGTCGTCGCCGCGGATGACGTGCGTGATGCGCATGTCGATGTCGTCGACGACGACGCAGAAGTTGTAGGTCGGCACGCCGATCTGGCCGGGCGGTGCCTGACGCGCGATCACCAGGTCATCCAGCTCGTCGTTGCGGATCTCGATGCGGCCCTTGACCTTGTCATCCCACACGACGCTGCCTGAGAGCGGATTCTTGAACCGGATCACCGGCAGCACGCCGCTGGGCGGGGTGGGCAGCACCTTGCCGGACTCGGGGCGCCAGGTGCCGTCGTAGCGCGGCTTGAGTTTGGCGGCCATCTGGCGCTGGCGCAGGGCCTCGAGCTCTTCAGGGGTCATGTAACAGGGGTAAGCCAGACCGGCCTGCAGCATTTCGGCGATCACCTGCCGGTAACGCTCCATGCGCTGCATCTGGTAGTACGGGCCTTCGTCGGGGGTTAGACCGAGCCACTGCATCGCCTCCAGGATCACCTGCACAGCTTCCTGGGTCGAGCGCTCCTGATCGGTGTCCTCGATGCGCAGGATGAAGTCGCCGCCATGGGCGCGCGCAAACGCCCACGGATACAGGGCCGAGCGGATGTTGCCCAGATGGATGAAGCCGGTGGGCGACGGCGCAAAGCGGGTGCGAACTCGGGTGCTCATGAGGATCGGGGATCGCGGTGTATCGTAGGGGGTGCGGCTTAGGCCAAGGCGTCCAGACCGCGCGCCAGGTCGGCGAGGATATCGTCGAGATGCTCCAGCCCGACCGAGACACGGATCAGCGCCTGCGTGATGCCGGCCGCCTGGCGCTGGGCTTCGCTGAGCCGGCCGTGGGACGTGCTGGCTGGATGGGAACACAAGGTCTTGGTGTCGCCCAGGTTGGTCGACAGCGACAGCAGCTGCAGCGCATCCAGCACCGCAAAAGCGCGTGAACGCCCCTGCTCGGCGTTATCCGCACGCACCTCGAACGCGACGATGGCCCCGCCGCAGCCGGACTGCTGGCGCATCGCCAACGCGTGCTGCGGATGCTCGGGCAGCCCAGGGTAGTGCACGCGCGCCACCGCCGGATGGCGCTGCAGCCACTGCGCCAGCGCCAGGGCCGTGGCGCTTTGCGCGCGCAGGCGCAGGTGCAGCGTCTCCAGCCCTTTGAGCACCACCCAGGCGTTGAACGGGGCCAGCGTCATGCCCGCGCTGCGCAGCACCGGCAAAAAGCTCTCCTCCACGAGGGCGCGGCGGGCGCACAGCGCGCCGGCCATCACGCGGCCCTGCCCGTCCAGGTATTTGGTGCCGGAGTGGATGACGATGTCGGCCCCCAGGCGGGCGGGCTGCTGCAGCGCCGGTGTGGCAAAACAGTTGTCCACCGCCAGCAGCGCCCCGGCGGCGTGCGCGATGTCGGCCAGCGCCGCAATGTCGCACACCTCAGTCAGCGGGTTGGTGGGCGTCTCAGCCAGCAGCAGGCGGGTCTGTGGCGTGATCGCGGCGCGCCAGGCGTCCAGATCGGTCTGCGGCACAAAAGTGGAGGTCACGCCAAACTTGGCCAGATCCGAGCCGATCAGCTTGATTGTGGCGCCGAACATCGAGCGCGAGCACACCACGTGGTCACCGGCCTTCAGCAACCCCAGTGCCAGCATCAGGATCGCCGCCATGCCCGAGGAGGTGGCAATCGCCGCCTCGGTCCCCTCCAGCGCGGCCAGCCGCTGCTCGAAGCTGGCCGTGGTCGGGTTGCCGTAGCGGCCATAGGTGTAGCCTTCTTCGTCGCCGGCAAAGCGCGCGGCGGCGGCCTCGGCGCTGGGCTGCACGTAGCCGCTGGTCAGGTACAGCGCCTCGGCGTTTTCACCGTAGGGCGAGCGCGGCACGGCCACGCGCACCGCGGCGGTTTCGGGATGCAGGGCCACGGTGCCTCACCCCTCCTGCACGTTG
>JANWZF010000289.1 GCA_025054905.1 Tepidimonas sp. | reverse complement strand
TCGGCGTTCCTCGCGCTGGCGCCGACGCTGCGCCGCGGCGAGCACATCCGTGTGATGCTGGTGCTGCAGCGTCTGCCAGCACCGGCGCGGCGCGCGGTGGAGCTGGCGGTGCACGCGGTGGGTCTTGCGCTCGCGGGTGGGCTGGCGTGGTTCTCGCTGCGGCTGGTGTGGCAGAGCTACGTGTTCCACGACATCTCGACCGGGCTGGACGCCACCCCACTGTGGATTCCCCAGCTCGGCATGGCCGTGGGCACCGTCTTGCTGGTGCTGGCGCTGGTGGTGCAGTTCGTTGAACACCTGCGCGGCCAGCCCGCACCTGCCGCACAGGGCGACGAGCCCGCGCGCATCGAGTGACGCCACGAGGATACCGTCATGGATGGGCTCATCACCGCGGTGCTGATCGGCGCTTTGCTGCTGTTGCTGGCGGCTGGGGTCTGGATCGGCCTGGCCCTGATCGGCGTGGCCTGGGTCGGCATGGCGCTGTTCACCCAGCGCTCGGTCGGCGACGCGATGGCGCTAACCATCTGGGGCTCGGCCTCGTCGTGGACGCTGACGGCGCTGCCACTCTTCATCTGGATGGGCGAGATTCTGTTTCGCACCCGCCTGTCGGAGGACCTGTTTCGCGGCCTGGCGCCGTGGCTGCAACGCCTGCCAGGGCGACTGCTGCACACCAACATCCTGGGCAGCACGCTGTTTGCGGCGGTGTCGGGGTCGTCGGCGGCCACCTGCGCCACGGTGGGCAAGATGACGCTGCCCGAGCTGCAGCGGCGGGGCTATCCCGACGCCATGAGCCTGGGCACGCTGGCGGGTGCCAGCACCTTGGGGCTGCTGATTCCGCCCTCGATCATCATGATCGTGTACGGAGTGACCGCCGAAGTGTCGATCGCACGGCTCTTCGTCGGCGGCATCGTCCCAGGGCTGTTGCTGGCGGCGCTGTTCATGGGCTATGTGGTCGTGTGGTCGCTGCTGCATCCCCAGGCCATCCCGCCGGAGCACGAGCGGCCGAGCCTCGCCGCCAAGCTTCGGGCCAGCCGGCATCTGCTGCCGGTGCTGCTGCTGATCGGTGGGGTGCTCGGCACCATCTATACCGGCATCGCCACCGCGACCGAGGCGGCGGCGGTCGGCGTCGTCGGTGCGCTGTTGATCGCCGCGGCGCAAGGGGCGCTGAGCTGGGCGACGCTGCGCGACAGCCTGCTGGGTGCGGTGCGCATGTACTGCATGATCGCGCTGATCCTGGCCGGCGCGGCGTTCCTGACGCTGGCGATGGGCTATTTGGGTTTGCCGCGTCATGTGGCGGCGTGGATCGGTTCGCTGGGGCTGGATCCCTGGCAGCTGGTGGCGGTGCTGGCGCTGTTTTTCATCGTCCTGGGCTGCTTCCTCGATGGTATTTCCATCGTCGTGCTGACGATGGGGGTGCTGCTGCCCACCGTGCAGGCTGCGGGGTTGGATCTGATCTGGTTTGGCATCTTCATCGTCGTGGTGGTGGAGATGGCGCAGATCACCCCACCGGTGGGTTTCAACCTGTTTGTCTTGCAGGGCATGACCGGACGCCAGGTGACCGAGCTGGCGCGCCACGCCGCGCCGATGTTTGTCATCATGGTGCTGGCGGTGGTGCTGCTGACGCTGTTTCCGGAGTTGGTGACGTGGCTGCCGCAGCGCATGGCGGGCTGAGCCCGGCGCCCGCGCCACGCCTGCTGGCGCTGGGCGATGCGGCCTGGACGGTGGAGTTTGGCGCGGTGATCGAGCCGGCGTTGCACGCGCGCGTGCTGGCGCTGGCGGCGGCGGTGCGCGCCGCGTGCGTGCGCGCCGAGGCGCCGTGGACGGCGGTGGAAGATGTGGTGCCGACCTTTCGCTCGTTGACGGTGCACCACGATCCGCTGGCTGGGCAGGGGCTGGCCTTGGGGCAGGCCCTGCTGGCGCTGGCGCAGCAGGTCGAGGCAGTGCCGGTGGTGGGCCGGCGTTGGGTTCTGCCCGCCTGTTTCGACCCGGCGCTGGCGCCCGACCTGGGGGCGCTGGCCGCTCGTCAGGGCCTGCCGCCCGCGGCGGTGATCGATGCCCTGCTGCAGACCGAGCTGCGCGTCTACCAGATCGGCTTCATGCCGGGCTTTCCGTACATGGCCGGTGTGCCGCCGGCGCTGCAGGTCCCACGGCTGCCGATCCCGCGCAAGGCGGTGCCGCCCGGCTCGATCGCGCTGGCCGGCGCGATGTGCGCCGTGTATCCATGGGAAAGCCCAGGGGGCTGGCACCTGATTGGCCGCACACCGGCGCTGCTGTGGGATCTGCGCCGCACGCCGCCTGCGCTGCTGGCCAGCGGCGATACGGTGCGCTGGTGCGCCGTCGATCGGGCCACCTACGATCGGCTGCTGCACGCCGCGCGCAGCGGTGAGCTGGATCCGGCCGTCTGGTGCGAAACGCCGGGGGGATACGGGTGAGCGCAACGCTGCAGGTGCTGGAGGGCGGCTTGGGCGTGACCGTGCAGGATCTGGGCCGCTGCGGCAGCCGCCACTGGGGGGTGGCGCGCGCGGGGGTGCTGGATCCGTGGTGGGCGCGCGCTGCCCATGCGCTGCTGGACAACTCTCCGGAGGCCGCGCTGCTGGAGCTGCGCCTGCTGGGGCCGTGCCTGCGCGCCGAGGGCGCGGCGGTGCGCGTCGCGGTGGTGGGCGATGTGCCGGCGACGGTGGAGCGTGCCGCCGGCGCGCACCAGCCGCTGCCGGGCTGGTGCAGCGTGACGTTGCACCCCGGCGACGTGCTGCGTTTGGGCGCGGTGCAGGGGCTGGCCTACGTGGCGGTGGCCGGCGGTATCGATGTGCCGATGGTGCTGGGCAGCCGTGCGACCCACGAGCGCACCGCGATGGGCGGGCTGCAGGGTCGCGCGTTGCGCACCGGTGACCGGCTGCCTTGTGAAGCGACGCACGCGGACCCCGGCGTCGAACGCCGAGCCGATCCCTTGCTGGACGACGACGGTCCGATCCGCGTGCTCTGGGGGCCGCAGGACGACCACTTCACCCCGGCGGCACGCGCGCTCCTGCTGCAGGCCGACTGGCGCGTCACGCCCGAGCGTGACCGCATGGGCATGCGGCTGGCCGGCCCACCGCTGCAGCACGCCAGCCCAGCGCATGCCGACATCGTCTCCGACGGCGTGGCACCGGGGGCGATCCAGGTGCCCGCCAGCGGCCAGCCCATCGTCCTGCTGGCCGATGCCCAGACGGTGGGCGGCTACCCCAAAATCGCCACCGTGATCCGCGCCGATCTGGGCCGGCTGGCGCGTTGGCCCACGTCGCGCCCGCTGCGCTTTGAGGCCATCACGGCCGAGCAGGCCCTGCAGGCTTTGCGTACCCGCGAGGCGCAGTGGCACGCCTGGTCGTTGCAGATACGCCGATGGCGTCCACCCGGTAGCCCGGACCTGAGCCGGTTGTACGACAGCAACCTCATCAGCGGCGTGCTGCGCGCTACGCTGGAGGACGCCCCCACAGTAGAGCAAGAGGACAGGCCATGACCGCCGATCACCGCACCGTCGATCTCAACGCCGACCTGGGCGAAAGCTTTGGGGCTTGGACCATGGGCGACGACGAGGCGCTGCTCGAGGTCGTCGATCGCGCCAACGTCGCTTGCGGCTTTCACGCGGGCGATCCGCTGGTGATGCGCCGCACCGTGCGCCGCGCGGTGCAGCGAGGGGTGGCCATCGGTGCGCATCCGAGCTTTCCCGATCTGCAGGGCTTTGGCCGCCGCCGCATGGAGCTGGCGCCGGAGGAACTGCAGGCCATGCTGCTCTACCAGATTGGGGCGTTGGCTGGCCTGTGCCGCGCCGAGGGCGCGCGGCTGGCGCACGTCAAGCCGCACGGGGCGCTCAACAACATGGCCTGCGCCGACGAGGCGTTGGCGCGCACCGTGGTGCAGGCCCTGCAGGCCTACGACCCCGCGCTGCCCTTGCTGGCGCCGGCGCACTCGGCGCTGGAGCGGGCCGCACGCGCGCTGGGGCAGCCGGTGTTGCTGGAAGTGTTTGCCGACCGGGCGTACCAAGACGATGGGCAACTGGTGCCGCGTGGCCAGCCCGGGGCCGTGCTGCACGACCCGGACAAAGCGGTGGCCCATGTGATGGCGATGCTGCAGGCCGGCGGGATTGTCACCCGCAGCGGGCGCGTGCTCCCCACGCCGATTCACAGCATCTGCGTGCATGGGGACTCGCCCCAGGCGGTGCAGACCGCGCGTCGCCTTCGCCAGGTGTTGGCGCAGCGCGGCTGGTTGGCCCCCGGCGCCGGTGTACCCGTGGCATGATGGACCCAATGCGGGCCGCGGCCCGCACCGGAGGGTCCCTTGCCATGATCGATACCGCGCTTGCCAATCCAACGCGCCGCCACTGGCTGGCCTGGGCCGTGGCCGTCCCTGCCGCGACGCTGTTGCCCGGTTGCGGCTACAACGATTTTCAGCGCCTGGACGAAGAGGTCAAGGCCGCCTGGGCCGAGGTGCTCAACCAGTACCAGCG
>JANWZF010000226.1 GCA_025054905.1 Tepidimonas sp. | reverse complement strand
CACGCAGATCGTCGGGCATCGGGGCACGATGGGCCTTGTAGTCCGGGTAGAGCTGCTCGCGGAAGGTGGACCCAGGGGCATCGAACACCACCGCCAGATGCTCGGTGGGGTAGCTTTTGTGCAACGCCTGCAGCATGTTGAGCATGCCGCGGATCGCCCCCGTCGCCGCGCTGGTGAGGTCACCCGGCACCGCGCGCAGATCCGGCATGGCATGGTAGGCACGGTACAGGTAGCTGGAGCCATCCACCAGCACCAGCAGCGGGGTCTCGACGGAGGAAGGTGCACTCATCGCGCTATCGTACTGCGGGTGCGGGCAGGCTTTGCCTACAATCGCGGGGTCATGTCCATCGACGCGCCCTATCTCTACTTGCGGCTGGCGTTGCCAGCGCTACTTGGGCTGAGCGTGGCCTGTGCGGCCCATGCTCAGTCCGCCCCCACTGCCGCTGCCGCCACCGCCGCGCCCGAGCCCAAAGTCGAGCGCCTCGTGCACCAGGACGGCTACAGCCGCATCGAGGAGCTGCGCATCGGCGGGCGGACGCGCAGCATCGAGGTGCAGACGCGCTCGGGGCTGGCGGGCTATGAGGTGCGCCCACTCGATCCCGGCCAGGATGACCAACGCAGCGGCGCCGGCCAGCGGCGCTGGCGTGTGCTGGCCTTCTGACGCCATGGCGGTGTTCACCGAAGTCAGTCGTGACGAGGCAGCTGCGCTGATGCAGCAGCTGGGCCTGGGGGCGCTGGTGGAAATGACGGGCTGCGCCGGCGGCATCGAAAACACCAATTACTTCGTCAGCACCGAACGCGACGGTCAGTGCTTGCAGTGGGTGCTGACGCTGTTTGAGCGCCTGACGCACGAGCAGCTGCCGTTCTACCTGCACCTGATGAAACACCTGGCCGACAAAGGCATCCCGGTGCCTGACCCGCAGGCCGACGCCAGCGGTGCGATCCTGCACACGGTACGCGGCAAACCCGCCGCGGTGGTCAACCGGCTGCGCGGCTGCAGCGTCCTGGATCCCGGGCCCGAGCACTGCGCCCAAGTGGGCGTGATGCTGGCGCGCATGCACCTGGCGGCGCAGGACTACCCGCGCCAGCAACCGAATCTGCGCGGGCTGGCGTGGTGGAACGAGACGGTGCCGGTGGTGTTGCCGCATCTGCAGCCGACGCAAGCCGAGTTGTTGCGCGACGAGCTGGCGTATCAGAACACGCTGGCCGCCAGCGCGGCTTTTGGGCGCCTGCCGCGCGGGCCGGTGCACGCCGATCTGTTTCGTGACAATGTGATGTTCGAAGACGGCCGCCTCAGCGGCGTGTTCGACTTTTACTTTGCCGGCTGCGACACCTGGCTGTTTGATCTGGCGGTGGCGCTCAACGATTGGTGCATCGATCTGGCCAGCGGCGCCGCCGATGCGCAGCGCGAACAGGCGCTGCTGCAAGCGTACCAGACGGTGCGCGCGCTGACCGACGACGAGCGTCTGCTGCTGCCTGCGCTGCGCCGGGCGGCGGCGCTGCGGTTCTGGATTTCACGCCTGTGGGACTGGTACCTGCCGCGGCCGGCCAGCATGCTCAAGCCGCACGACCCGACCCACTTTGAGCGCGTGCTGCTGGCCCGCCGCAGGGAGGCTGGCGCATGAGGCTGCAGCGCGTGCCGGCACGCACCGGCTGGCAGTGGGTGCGCCAGGGGCTGCGCACGTTTGCGCGCCAGCCGCTGGCCATGGCCGGGCTGTTTTTCCTGTTCATCCTGCTGGTCAGCGTGCTGGCGCTGGTGCCGGTGCTGGGGGCACCGTTGGCGCTGGCCCTGCTGCCGGCGGCGACCCTGGGCATCATGGCCGCCACGCAGCAGGCCGAGCGTGGCCGCTTTCCGATGCCCACCGTGCTGGCCAGCGCGTTTGCCGCGGGGCGCGAGCGTGCGCGCGCGATGCTGCTGCTGGGGGCGCTGTATGCCCTGGGTTCGCTGCTGGTGATCGCGCTGGCCACGCTGCTGGCCGGCGGTGGCGTCGAGGCGTTGGGCACCGGCGAAGAAGGTCGCCCGCGGCTGGACGATCCGGTACTGGTGCGCAACCTGGCCTGGCAAGCAGTGCTTTACCTGCCACTGGGCTTGCTGTTCTGGCACGCGCCTGCGCTGGTGCACTGGCATGGCGTGCCCCCGGTCAAGGCGCTGTTTTTCAGCCTAGTGGCGTGCTGGGCCAACAAGGCGGCGCTGACGGTGTTCATCCTCGGCTGGGCGGCCGTGTTCGTGGTCGTGGCGCTGGTGCTGGTGCTGCTGGGTTCGCTGCTGGGGGGCGCTGCCGTGATCCAGGCCCTGCTGTTTCCGGTGGCCTCGCTGTTGAGCGCGGCGTTTTTCACGTCGCTCTACTACACGTTTCGCGACAGCTTCGTCCACGACGACGGCACGCCGGTGGCCTGATCCGCACGGGTCGGCGGCCAGCTCACTCCACCGGCGTCAGCTTGGCCACCGCCAGCGCCAACCACTTAGGGCCGTGGCGCCGAAAATCGACCTGCGCGCGGGCATCGGTGCCGCGCCCCTCCACCGCCAACACCCGCCCCTCACCAAATTTGGTGTGGAACACCGTCATGCCCACGCGCACCGTGGCGGCCTCCTCTGCACCGACGGCAGCCGGTGCTGCCGGTGGTAAACCCACCAGTGCGGCGGGCCGTTCAACCTCGTGCAGGCTGCTGCGTCCCCAGGCCGGCTGCGCCGTCCCCCAGGCGCGCGCACGCGGTGGGGTAAGCCATTGCACGCTGTCGGCCGGCAGCTCGTCCAGAAAGCGGCTGGGGATGTGGTAGCGCGTGCTGCCGTGCAGCATGCGCGTTTGCGCCCAGCTCAGGTACAGGTGCCGACGCGCACGCGTGATCGCCACGTACATCAGGCGGCGTTCCTCTTCCAGGCCGTCGTGCGTGCTGAGGCTGTTTTCGTGCGGGAACAGCCCTTCTTCGAGCCCGGTGATGAACACCGCATCGAACTCCAGCCCCTTGGCGGCGTGCACCGTCATCAGCTGCACGGCCTGCTGGCCGGCGCTGGCCTGATGTTCGCCCGACTCCAACGCCGCATGGGCCAAAAAGGCTTCCAGCGGGCGCATGACCGCACCATCGGCATCGGCGCTGGCTGCGGTGGCCAGTCCCTCCTGCTGCACGAAGGCATGGGCGGCGGCCACCAGTTCCTCCAGGTTTTCGATCCGCTCGGCCCCTTCACGCTCACTGCGGTAATGCTCCAGCAGGCCGCTGTCGTGCAGCACGGACTGCACCAGCTCACCCAGCGGCAGGCCGCCGCAGCGCTCGCGCATCACGTCCAGCCGCGCCACGAAGGCCGTCAGTGCCGCCCCGCCGCGGCCGCCCACCAGCGTGACCGCATCGACCAGGGCGCAACCGGCCTCGCGCGCCGCCTGCTGCAGCTGCTCCACGGTGCGGGCGCCGATGCCGCGCGGCGGGACGTTGACCACGCGCAGAAAGCTGGTGTCGTCGCGCGGGTTGGCCAGCAGGCGCAGGTAGGCCAACGCGTGCTTGACCTCGGCCCGCTCGAAAAAGCGCAGCCCGCCCCAGACCCGGTAGGGCACGCCGGCCTGAAACAGGGCGCTTTCCAGCGCCCGGCTCTGCGCATTGCTGCGGTACAGCACCGCGATTTCGTGCGCCGGCAGGCCCTCGCGCAGCAGCTGGCGGATCGTCTCGACCACCCACTGCGCCTCGTCCAGATCGCTGGGCAGCTCCACGGCGCGCACCGGATCGCCCTGGCCCCCCTCGGGGCGCAACTGCTTGCCCAGGCGCTGCCGGTTGTGCTCGATCAGATGATTGGCCGCGCGCAGGATGTGCCCGACGCTGCGGTAGTTGCGTTCCAGCTTTATCGGCGCCTCGATGCCGAATTCGCGCACGAAATCGGCCATGTTGCCCACGCGCGCACCTCGGAAAGCATAGATGCTCTGGTCGTCATCACCCACCGCCATGACGGCGTTGCCGCACGGCACGAAGCGTCCCCCGTCCCCGATCTCGCCGGCCAACAGCTTCAGCCAGGCGTACTGCAGCCGGTTGGTGTCCTGAAATTCGTCCACCAGGATGTGGCGGAAGCGCTGCTGGTAGTGCTGGCGCAGCGCGCGGTGGTCGCGCAGCAGCTCATAGCTGCGCAGCATCAGCTCGCCGAAGTCGACCACCCCCTCGCGCTGGCACTGTTCCTCGTAGCGCTGATACAGCTCGATTTTCAGCCGCGTGTCGGGATCGCGCGCCACCAGATCGCGCGGGCGCAGCCCGTCCTCCTTGGCGCCGTTGATAAACCACTGCAGCTCCTTGGGCGGCACCCGCTGCTCGTCGATCTGCAGGGCTTTCAGCAGCCGTTTGATCGCGCCGGCCTGATCCTGCATGTCCAGAATCTGGAAGGTGGCCGGCAACCCCACGGTCTGATGATGGGCGCGCAGCAGGCGGTGGCACAGGCCGTGGAAGGTGCCGATCCACATGCCGCGCACGTTCACGGGCAGCATCGCCGTCAGGCGGGTGAGCATTTCACGCGCGGCCTTGTTGGTGAAAGTCACCGCCAGCACCCCCGCGGGCCCCACCTGACCGGTGGCCAGCAGCCAGGCAATGCGGGTGGTCAACACGCGGGTTTTGCCCGAACCCGCACCGGCCAGCACCAGCGCGTGGCACGGCGGCAGCGTCACGGCTGCCCGCTGCTCCGGGTTGAGGCCGCGCAGCAGCGGGGGGTCCGGGGGCAGGCTGGCGGGGGCGCGGCGCGCGCCGTCCTCGCGCGCCCAGGCCAAGGCGTCGTCCATGGGCGGCATTGTAGGCGCCTGCCCGCCATCCTTTAGCGGGCGGGCCGCAGCGGCGGCTCCAGCGTGATTTCCACGCGCCGGTTCAACGCCCGGTTGGCCGCCGTGTCGTTGGCGGCGATCGGGCGCGTGTCCGCGTAGCCGGTGGCGCGCAGCCGGGTCGGATTGATGCCGCGCGCTTCCAGGTGGCGCACCACGCTGCCAGCCCGTGCGGCAGACAGCTCCCAGTTGGAGGGGAAGCGCACCGTCTGGATCGGCACGTTGTCGGTGTGCCCCTCCACCACCACGGTGTAGTCCGGCAACCGGTTGATGGCAGGCAGCAGCCGGTCGATCACACTCTTGCCGGCGGCGGTCAGCTCCGCTTCGCCGGGTGCAAACAGCACCTCCGAAGGGATGCGAAAGATCAGCCCATCGTCCCGGCGCAGGAACATCACTTCCTGATCCAGCTCCACCGGAGGGGACTCGGAGACCGGCGGCGCCGACGCGGTGGCCGCGGGACGGCCGCCCTCCCCGGCCGCCCCGGGAGGCGGGTGAGGCCCCGGACCGGCGCTGGGCTGCGGGGGCACCAGCGGGGGGGCGATGCTGCCGCCTCCGCCGGGCAGCGGCTGCCCCACGCTGGCCGGCACCTGGCCCTGCGCCTGCGGTCGGCCCAGCGGCGGCTTGCGCGTGATCGGCTCGGAAAACGCCAGCATCACCACCAGCATGACCAGCAGCAGCGTCATGACGTCCAGGTAGGTCAGCAGCCAGGTCTCCTCTTCCTGGGGAGGATCCGGGTCGGCATGCCAGCGCTGGAAGCGCCCACGCTGCAGCGGGCTGACCCGCGGGGCGGCTTCGCCAGCCGCGCGCGCAGCCGCGCTGGACAGGGGATTGAGCGGCTCATTCATGGCCCGTTCAGCGTTGCGGCGGGCGTGCCGGGCCCGCGCCCTTGGCTGCGGCCGTGCTGGCCAGGGGGTCGTGGATTTCGTCGTCCACGTGCGCGACAAACGAATGGAGCGTTTCGCGCATCAGCGAGGGGCTGCG
>JANWZF010000172.1 GCA_025054905.1 Tepidimonas sp. | reverse complement strand
CCTTCGACTTCGCAGGGCTCCGGTTGGCCATCGGCCGGCGGGTTGCCGTAGCCGACGTACGGCGGGGTGGGCCAGCGCAACGGCGCAAGCGTGGTCTCGGCGGAAACGGTGGCAGCAGGCATGGGCGCAACAAGGTTGAGCTGCGCGGCATTATCCGGGCAAGCCGGCGTGGGTGGGCCGGTATTGCAGCGCTTCGGCCACATGCTGTGGCTGGATTGCCACACTGCCGGCCAGGTCGGCGATCGTGCGGGCCACGCGCAGCGTGCGGTGCGTGGCGCGGCCCGACCAGCCCAGCCGGGTGGCGGCTTGCTCCAGCAAGTGCTGCGCGGCTGGCTCCATCCGCGCGTGGGTCAGCAGCGCGTCGCCGTGCAGCGCGTGGTTGGCGTGGCCCTGGCGATCCCACGCTCGTGCCCGCGCCGCCAGCACCCGCTGGCGCACCACGGCCGACGGCTCGCCGGGGCGGGCGCTCAGCAGGGCGCTGGCGGGCTGCGCCGGGACTTCCACGTGCAGATCGAGCCGGTCCAGCAGCGGGCCGCTGAGGCGCGCCCGGTAGCGCTGCACCTGCTCGGGTGTGCAGCGACAGGCGCGCACCGGGCTGCCTAGGTAGCCGCACGGGCAGGGGTTCATCGCGGCCACGAGTTGAAAGCACGCCGGGTATTCCACCTGCCACTGCGCGCGCGACAGGCGGATCTGGCCGGTTTCCAGCGGTTCGCGCAGCGCTTCCAGCGCCGCACGCGAAAATTCCGGCAGCTCATCCAGAAACAGCACGCCGTGGTGGGCCAGGGAGATTTCGCCAGGCCGCGGGGGTGATCCGCCGCCGACCAGCGCCGCCGCGCTGGCGCTGTGGTGCGGTGCGGCCCATGGACGGCGGCGCCAGTCCTGCGGCCGAAAACGCCCGGCCAGCGAGGCGATGGCCGCCGTCTGCAACGCGGCCTCGTCATCCAGCGGCGGCAGCAACCCTGGCAGCCGCTGCGCCAGCATCGACTTGCCGCTGCCAGGGGGGCCGACCAGCAGCAGGCTGTGGCCGCCGGCAGCGGCGATTTCCAGCGCCCGGCGCGCTGGCGCCTGACCTTTGACGTCGGCCAGGTCGGGGCCATCGTCCTGCGGATGCACCGAGGTGGTGCATCCGCGCAAGACCTGCCACCCTGAGGCTGCCTCCGGGGCAGTGGCGTCGGCGGTGCCACCCAACCGACGCACCACATCGGTGAGGTGGGCCGCGCACACCACCTGCAGCCCCGGCACAAGCGCCGCTTCCTCGGCGCTGCCCGGCGGCAGCACCAGCGTGCAGGGGGCCGCGCCATGCATCATTTCGGTGCGCAGTGCCAGCGCGGCGGGCAACGCCCCGCGCACCGCACGCAGCGCTCCACTCAGCGACAGTTCACCGGCCCATTCGTAGCCGCGCAGGGCTTCGGCCGGCAGCTGGCCGCTGGCAGCCAGAATCCCCAGCGCGATCGGCAGGTCGAAGCGGCCGGATTCCTTGGGCACGTCGGCCGGGGCCAGGTTGACGGTGATGCGCTGGTTCGAGGGCCACGTCAGGCCGCTGGTTTGAATGGCGGCGCGCACGCGCTCGCGTGCCTCCTTGACTTCGGTGTCGGCCAGGCCCACCAGCGTAAAACTGGGCAGGCCATTGGCCAGATGCACCTCGACGTGCACCGCGACGGCCTGCAACCCCACCAGCGTGCGGCTGCGCACCACGCACAGACTCATCGTGTCGTTGCCCTCCCTGCCCTGGTTCGGTGAGGCCCACGATGTTGCCATAAGCGCAAGCGGCCGTGCGCGGGTGTTGGAGGTGGCACGGTTTGTGCTTCACTGTCGGCGTGCAGCGGACAGCCGCGCGCAACCCACAGGAAAGGACTGCCATGAAACTGGTCACCGCCATCATCAAACCATTCAAGCTGGACGAGGTGCGTGAGGCGCTCTCGGCCATCGGGGTGCAGGGCGTCACGGTCACCGAGGTCAAGGGCTTCGGGCGCCAGAAGGGCCACACCGAGCTGTACCGCGGCGCCGAGTACGTCGTGGACTTTCTGCCCAAGGTCAAGGTCGAGGCCGCGGTGCCGGATGAGCGCGTCGAGCAGGTCATCGAGGCCATCGAAGGGGCGGCGCGCACCGGCAAGATCGGCGACGGCAAGATCTTCGTGCTGCCGCTGGAGCAGGTGATCCGCATCCGCACCGGTGAAACGGGCGCCGACGCGCTGTGACCCCCGACCCATTCCTGCCACCGATCGACGAGGGAAACGCCATGAACAAGTTGTTGACGACCCTATGCGTGGGCCTGGGGCTGTGGTTCAGCGCCGCAGCCATGGCCCAGACGGCCGAGCCGCCCAAAGACGCCGCTGCGCCGCCGGCGGCCACCGCCCCGGCCGAGCCAGCCGCCGCTGCAGCCCCTGCCGACGCAGCGGCCCCGGCGGCCGAGGCCAAGCCTGCTGTCACCGTGGACAAGGGTGATGTGGCCTGGATGATGACGGCCACGCTGTTGGTGATCCTGATGGTGTTGCCGGGGCTGGCGCTGTTCTACGGGGGGCTGGTGCGCAGCAAGAACATGCTGTCGGTGCTGATGCAGGTGCTGATGGTGTTTTCGCTGATCACGGTGCTGTGGGCGATTTATGGCTACAGCCTGGCGTTCGGGGGCGAGGGCGCGATCATCGGCACGCTGGACAAGGTGTTCCTGCAGGGCGTGACGACCGCCTCGCTGGCCGATACCTTCACCGAAAACGTCAAGTTGCCAGAGCTGATCTTCGTGGCCTTCCAGGCGACGTTTGCCGGCATCACCTGTGCGCTGATCGTGGGCTCGTTTGCCGAGCGCATCAAGTTCGGCTCGGTGCTGTTGTTCTCCGCGATCTGGTTCACGTTCAGCTACCTGCCGATCGCGCACATGGTGTGGGGCCCGGGCGGTTACCTGCTCGGCAAGGGCGCGCTGGACTTTGCCGGGGGCACGGTCGTGCACATCAACGCGGCGATGGCGGGCTTGGTGGGGGCTTACATGCTGGGCAAGCGCATCGGGTATGGACGGGAGGCCATGCCGCCGCACAGCCTGACGCTGACGATGGTGGGCGCCTCGCTGCTGTGGGTGGGCTGGTTCGGCTTCAACGCCGGCTCCAATCTGGAGTCCACCGCCGGGGCCGCGCTGGCCTTCCTGAACACGCTGCTGGCCACGGCGGCGGCGGTGCTGGCCTGGTCCATTGGCGAGGCGCTGCACAAGGGCAAGGCCTCGATGCTGGGGGCGGCCTCCGGTGCCGTGGCGGGTTTGGTGGCCATCACGCCGGCCTGCGGTTCGGTGGGGCCGATGGGCTCGATCGTGATCGGTCTGGTGGCTGGCTTCCTGTGCCTGTGGGGCGTCACGGGCCTGAAGAAGATGCTCGGGGCCGATGATTCGCTGGATGTGTTCGGCGTGCACGGGGTCGGCGGCATCGTCGGGGCGCTGCTGACCGGGGTGTTTGCCGCCCCCAGCCTGGGCGGCACCGGGGCGGAGGACTTCAGCATCGCCCATCAGCTGCTGGTGCAGGCCGAAGGGGTGGTGATCACGATCGTCTGGTCGGGCGTGGTGGCCGCCATCGCCTACAAGATCGTCGATCTGGTGCTGGGGCTGCGTGTCAGCGAAGAAGAGGAGCGCGAAGGCCTGGACATCACCTACCACGGGGAGTCCGCCTACAACCGCTGATCGCCCGACGATCGACACGACGTCCGTGAGGGGGTTGAGGCCCGGGTCGCTGCGCCGCCCGGGCCTTTTTTCGTCGGGGGGTGGGGGTGGCGGGTCGCTTGGGTGTCAGGGTTGCAGCCTGGGGACCTTTGCGCCGGCTACCATCGCACGATGGAATGGTGGTGGTTGTCGGCGGCCTCGGCGCTGGCCGGTTTTGTCGATGCGATCGTCGGTGGCGGAGGGCTGATCCTGGTGCCGGCGCTGTTTGCGGCCTACCCAACGGCGGCCCCGGCCACGCTGCTGGGCACCAACAAGAGTGCCTCGATGTGGGGCACGGCTGCGGCCAGCTGGCGCTATGCGCGCCGCGTGCGGCTGCCATGGCACGCGCTGCTGCCGGCGGTGGGGGTGTGTTGGCTGGGCGCGATGGCCGGAGCCTGGGCGGTGACATGGGTGCCCGGCGAGCCGCTGCGTCGTGCGCTGCCGTGGGTGCTGCTGGCGCTGCTGCTGTACACCCTGGCACGCAAGGATCTAGGTCGGCAGCACGCGCCGCGCTGGGCCGCCGGTGCCGAGACGCTGGCGGCCTGTGTGGTGGCAGGCGTCATCGGGTTTTACGACGGCCTGTTCGGGCCGGGCACGGGCAGTTTTTTTGTGTTCGCGTTCGTGCGCGTACTGGGCTATGACTTTTTGCACGCCAGTGCAGCGGCCAAGCTGTTGAACCTCACCTCCAACGTGGCGGCGGTGGGCTTGTTTGCGTGGAAGGGGCACGTGTGGTGGGCCCTGGGTCTGACGATGGCGCTGGCCAACGTGGCCGGCAGCCTGCTGGGCACGCGGCTGGCGCTGCGCCATGGCGCGGGCTTTGTGCGCGGGGTATTTTTGCTGGTGGTGGCGGCCCTGATCGCCAAGACCGGCTGGGATGCCTACGCGCCGCTGTGGCGCTGAGACGGCAGCATCTCGCTCAGGGGTGGTTGGGCGGCCACGCCACGTCGTCGATGCGCCGGGGGGTGCCGATGGGCGCGGCGGTCTGGCCTTTTTGCGTGGCGGCGATGTCTTCTTCGCTCGGGTACAGGCCCAGCAGCAGGTAGTCGAACACGCGGCGCACGATGGGGGCGGCGTGGGCCGCGCCGAAACCGGCGTTTTCGACGATGGCGGCCACCACCACGGTGGGCGCTTCGGCCGGTGCGAAGCCGATATAGAGCGAATGGTCACGCTGGAATTCAGCCAGGCGCTGCGCGTCGTAGCGTTCGCGTTGGCCGATCGTGACCGCTTGGGCGGTGCCGGTCTTGCCCCCACTGCGGTACGGGGCTCCGGCAAAGACGCGCGCGGCCGTGCCCTCGGTGGTG
>JANWZF010000145.1 GCA_025054905.1 Tepidimonas sp. | reverse complement strand
CAGTAATACTGTGCTAATATATCGGCATGTCCACCACTTTCCAGCTTAGCGAACTGTGTGCACGAGTCGACCTGCCCGTCCGTACGGTGCGCTACTACATCCAGGAAGGCCTGGTGGACCGGCCGGAGGGCGAGACGCGCGCGGCGCGCTACGGGCAGCGACAACTCGAACAACTGCTGCTCATCAAGAAGTGGACTGCCGCCGGCCTGTCGCTGCAGCGCATCCGTGAACTGCTGCGGGGCGAAGCCGCGGGCGTGCCCGAGCGGCCCCGCGCCCGCGGCGCGCTCGATGTGCTCAGCCGGCTGTACATCGCCGACGGGGTCGAACTCCTCATCGACCCCGGGCGCGCCGGTCTCTCGCCCGAGCAGGTGCGCGCCTTCAGCCGCGCCGTGATGCAGGCCTTCGATGCCGCCACGGCCCATCCCAACGATTCCGCTGTCACACATTCACAAGGAGCCTCGAATGCACGACACCCCGATGACCCAATGCCTCTCGACTAACGGCCCGCTGCCCCTGCAGGGCGTGCAGGCCCGTGGTCGCGTCGTCGGCCGCATGCTCGAGATGCAGCTCGAGCAGCGCTACCGCAACCCCGAGGACGTCAACGTGGAGGTCGTCTACACCTTCCCGCTGCCCTGGCATGCCGTCCTGCTCGGGCTGGAGGTCGAACTCAACGGCGAGACCCTGAGCGGTGTCGTCAAGGCCCGAACCCAGGCCCGCGCCGACTACGAGGATGCGCTGGAGGACGGGGACAGCGCCGTGCTCGTCACCGTCAACCCGGACCGCACCCACACGCTGGAGCTCGGCAACCTGCTGCCGGGCGAGACCTGTGTGGTGCGCCTGCGCTATGTCCAGCCTCTGCAGCCGCAGCAGGGCAGCCTGCGCCTGCTGCTGCCCACGACGCTCGCCCCGCGCTACGGCGACCCGGTGCGCGACGGCGGCTACGAGCCCCATGCCGTGCCGCAGGTCGACCCCACCGCCGAATACCCCTTTGACATCCGGCTCGACATCGAAGGCGAACTCGCCCGCGCCGCCATTGGCTCACCCTCCCACCCGGTGACGCTGCGCACCCTGTCCGGGGTGAGCGGCACTGTCGTGCAGGTGGCGCTCGGGCGCACCGCCTGGCTCGACCGCGACTTCGTGCTGGTCTTCGACGGCATCGGCCAGGCCAGCCACGGACTGGCCGCCTGGGACCGACTCGACCCGGGCCTGGGCGTCGTGATGGCTGGGCTGACCCCCTTGCTGCCCAACCATGAGGCCTTGCCCGTCACTTTGAAAGTGCTGGTGGACTGCAGCGGCTCCATGGCCGGCGACAGCATCCAGGCCGCGCGCCGGGCGCTGCAGCGCATCCTGCAGGCGCTGCAGACTGGAGATCGCTTCAGCCTCAGCTGCTTCGGCAGCACGGTCGAACACCGCAGCCGCAGCTTGTGGAGGGTCACCCCCGCGACGCTGGCCTCCGGACGGCGTTGGGTTGAACGGCTCGATGCCGACATGGGCGGCACCGAGATGCGCTTGGCCATCCTCTCCACCCTCCAGCTCGGCAGCAGCAACGCCCGTGACGGTGCTGGGGAGGGACCTGCCGCGCAGGCCGATGTGCTGCTCATCACCGACGGTGAAATTGAGGCCATCGAAGATGTGGTGGCAACCGCCCGCCACTCGCACCAGCGTTTCTTTGTGGTCGGCATTGGTGCGAGCGTCGCCGAGGGGCTGCTGCGGCGGCTGGCCGAAACCACCGGCGGTAGCTGCGAGTTCGTCGCCCCTGGGGAGGACGTGGAGCCCGCCATACTGCGGCTGTTTCACCGCATGCGCGCGCCCAAGGTGCTGCACGCCCGCATCGAGTGGCCCACCGGCTGCACCGTGCACGCCGAGGGCGATCTGCCGCGCAGCCTGTTTGCCGGGGATGACGTCACCGTATTGGCCTGGCTGCGCGCCTCCAGCGCCGAGGCTCTGTGCGGCCCGGTTCGCCTGTATGGCCGCATCGCGGGCGCCGAGAGCGAGATGCTGCTGGCCGAGCTGCAGCCGCATTTTATTGCGGATGAGCCCAATACCCTGGCCCGTCTGGCCGCTCACCAGCGCTACCAGCAACTGCGCCGGGCCGGTGCCGACGCCCCCGCGGTGCTGCGCCAGCAGCTGCCACTGCTCGCCGAGAAGTACCAGCTCGTGACCGAGGACACGAGCCTGGTGCTCATCCAGCAACGCGCCGAAGGTCAGCAGGCGCAGTCCATGCCCGAGCTGCGGCCCGTGAAGGGCATGCTCGCTGCTGGATGGGGCGGGCATGGCAGCGTGGAGTTCGGCATGGACAAACCCAACTACTTGATGGCGCCCAGCCCGCGTCTTGCCCAAATGCGGTTTGGCATCGACCTGCCTGCAACCCCGGCACTGAGAGGAAGCACCGCGAATCGGGCCAAAAAGCTGCGTGCGTTTCTCGACAATCTGGTGGACGATGGGCCTATGCGGGGTCCAGCTGCATCTCCTGAGGACGAGCAGTCGGTCATTCAGACACCCGAAGACAAGCCCGAGTTCTGGACCACAGTCGATGACGACACCGAGGGGGTCACGTGGACAGCCTACGAGGGGTTGACGCCGGCCGGCTTCCTGGAGTGGCTGCGCCTGAACCCCCAGATACCCCCTGCCACCTTCGAGGCATTGCGCCAGACGGGACTGCCAGCTGCCGTCGTCGAGTGGCTGGAGTTCGTGGTGGGCGAGCAGGCCCCCGAGGCCGAAGTCGTCGCAGCCTTCTTGCAGGTCATGGTCACCCAGCACTGCACCTTCGTACAGACTGAGGCCAGTGTGCTGGGCCGACTGTCCCAGCCCCAACAGCCGGTCTCCGACGCCGTGCTGGAGGCCGTGCGCTCGGCCCTCGCGTCCATGACCGACACCGAGTGGCCGCAGAGCGTCCTGAATTACGCCGAAGTGGGGGAGGGCGGCTGATGGCCTTGCGCCTCGTCCTGCTGGGGGACTCCGTGTTCGACAACCAGGCCTACGTCGCGACGGGCCGGGCTGCCTGCGGGCCCCCAGGCCACCCTGCTGGCGGTGGATGGCGACGCGACAACCGACGTCGTGCGCCAGATGCGCCACCTGCCGGTCGATGCCATCCATTTGGCGCTCGGCGTCGGCGGCAATGACGCCCGGGGTGCTCTCCCGGCCCTGCAGGCCCCCAGCAGCAGCCCACTGCGCTGTCAGTCGCTAAAATCCGGTTCGGAGTGGGCCGTTAGCTCAGTTGGTCAGAGCAGAGGACTCATAACTGAAGTTGTGCACCACCGCGGGAAACCCGGTGTGTGAATGGCGTCAAATTCGGCGAACCCTGACGGCCGTCAGGCACAAGGCAACGCCGAGCCAAGCCCGCCATGCGGGAAGGTGTAGAGACTAGACGGCGCCCACCTGTTGACCCCACAGGTCATGGTGAAGGCATAGTCCAGGGAGCCCAGAAATGGGCACAAACCAGAATCCTTTGGTCGTTGGTTCAAGTCCAACACGGCCCACCACTCCTTGTCCATGTGATCAGCAGTCGCCCTCGATTGCACGCGGCGGTTCAAGGTGCCTGATTGGATCGGCGTGATTGGTTTGATTCGCGCCTGAGAGCAGGGGACTCATCACCCTATGGTCGCAGGTTCGAGTCCTGCACGCCCTACCAAGGCGTCAGTTCACACCCAGCCGCTGCATCCAGTAGCGCAGCTTGGCCAGGGTCCAGCCGAGTTCGCGTGCGGTGCGCGACTGGTTCCAGCGGTTGCGTTCCAGCAGCGTTTGGAGCTCGGCGCGGGTCAGCGGCGCGTCGTCATCGGCGGTGGCTGGCAGCGGCGCCGACTCGCGGTGGTTCCGCGACGGGGCCGGCAGCTCGATGGCTTCGGCCTGCAGCTCGGTGCCCGGGTGCAGCGCCAGGGCGCGCTCCAGGAGGTTTTCCAGCTCGCGGACGTTGCCCGGGAAGAGGTGCTGCCGCAGCCGCTGCAGCGCTGCTTCGCTGAGCCGAGGAGGCGCGGGCAGACCCTCGCGCAGCGCCAGGCGCTGCAGGATGGCCTGCGCGATGGCGGGCAGATCCTCGGGGTGTTCACGCAGGGCCGGCGCCTGGATCGGGATGACGTTGAGTCGGTAGTACAGGTCGTGGCGAAAACGCCCCTCGTGCACCAGCGCGGCCAGATCCTTGTGGGTGGCGCTGACGATGCGCACGTCCACGGGCTCTTCAGTCAGGGCCCCCACTGGGCGCACGGCGCGCTCCTGCAGCACGCGCAGCAGTTTGACCTGCAGCGGAAGGGGCAGCTCGGCTACCTCGTCCAAGAACAGCGTGCCACCGTGCGCGGCCTGGAACAAGCCGGGCCGGTCACTGGTCGCGCCAGTGAAGGCGCCGCGCTTGTGGCCGAACAGTTCGCTTTCCAGCAGCTCGGCCGGAATGGCGCCACAGTTGACCGCGACGAACGGCCCACTGGCGCGGTGGCTGCAGGCGTGCAGCGCGCGCGCGATCAGCTCTTTGCCGGTGCCGGACTCGCCGCTGATGAGCACGGGCGCCATCGTGCGTGCCACGCGCGTGATGGTGGCGCGCACCGCCTGCATTGCGGCCGAGTCGCCGATCAGCCGTTGCAGGGCGTCCGGATTCGCCGGCGGTGTGGGGGCGGCGGGGGTGGCAACAGCAGGTGGGGCGTGCGCCTGCAGGGCGGCAGCAATCGCCTGGCGCAGCCGCGCCGGGCTAACCGGTTTGCTCAGGTAGTCGAACGCCCCGGCCTTGAGCGCCTGCACCGCGTTGTCGGCCGAACCATAGGCGGTGACGACGATGACGCGCTCGCCGCGGCCGGTGCCGGCCAGCTCCTGCAGCAGCTCCAGCCCGCTGCCATCCGGCAGCCGCATGTCGAGGACGACAACGCTGTAGGGACGCTTGGCCAGATGCGCACGGGCGCTGGCCAGATCGGCGACTTCGTCGACCTGTTGGATCACCCGTGCCAGTGCCAGCGCGTACAGCTGCCGAAGATCGGGTTCGTCTTCGACGATCAGCAGGCTGGGAGCGGACATGGCGGTGGGACGATGCAGGTTCAGAGCACGGGGACGCTGACCACGAAGGCGTTGCCGTCACGGCCGTCGCGCGTGGCCACGGCGTGCTGCAACTGGCCATGATAGCGTTGGCACAACTCGCGTGACAGGAAGAGACCGAGGCCACTGGAGCGGCT
>JANWZF010000081.1 GCA_025054905.1 Tepidimonas sp. | reverse complement strand
GGGAATGCCCCAGGGCTGTGGCCCGGACAAGGCGCTGCCGATACGCACGCCGCCGCCGCTTGCGGCATCGAACGCCGTGTGTTCCCACGGCCGCGCCGCAGCGTCGTTGCCGACGTGGTGCGGCTGGTAGCTGCGCGGCGTCAGCGGATCGGTGGCCACACCCCGGCCCGCACCGGCCCAGGCTGGCCGGGGGGCAGCCGCGCGGCTGCGGCGCAGCAGCACCACGACGGCCAACACCGCCCCCACCAGCAGCAGGATCACCAGAAACTGCGCCAACGCCTCGCCGAAGCCCAACGCCGAAGCCAGCCACGCCAGCCCCAAGCCTGCGGCCAGCCCACCCAGCATCGCCCCCCACGGCGTGCGCGGCTTGGCCGCCGCGCCCGCCGCTGCGGGGGTTGGCGCGGCAGCCTGCGGTGCCGCCGACGGCTGGGCCGGCTGCGCGGGCGGTGCCGGCTGTTGGGGAGTCGTGCCCTGACGCTGGGTCACATGACTCGACTGCTTGCCCACAGAGCCGCCACCGCCCAAGCGCTTGGCCCACGCCGCGTCGGTCGATCCGAGCGCCAGCGCCGCCACCATCACCCAGGTTCCGATGCGCACGTTCATCCCTTCGTTCTCCTGTGCCGGTTCACGTTTTGATCCCCACGTGCAGCGCGACGATGCCGGCCGTCAGGTTGTGCACGTCGACGTGGCCAAAGCCCGCTTCCTGCATCATCCCCCGCAGCGTTTCCTGGTCGGGGTGCATGCGGATCGACTCGGCCAGGTAGCGATAACTGGCCTCGTCCCCAGCCACCCAGCGCCCCAGGCGCGGCAGCACATGAAAGCTGTACCAGTCGTAGGCTTGGCGCAGCGGGGGCGCGACCTTGGAAAATTCGAGCACCAGCAGCTTGCCGCCGACCTTAAGCACTCGATTCATTTCGCGCAAGGCAAGTTCCTTGTGCGTCATGTTGCGCAGCCCGAACGCCACCGTGACGAGGTCAAACGCGGCGTCGCCAAACGGCAGCTGCTCGGCGTCGCACACCACGGTGGGCAACACCCAGCCGCGATCCAGCAAGCGCGCGCGCCCCTCGCGCAGCATCGTTTCATTGATGTCGGTGTGCACCACCAGCCCACCGGGCTGCACCTTGGCCGCCAGAGCCAGCGCCAGATCCCCGGTGCCTCCGGCGATGTCCAGCACGCGCTGCCCTGGCTGGGGTGCGGCCACCCACACGGTGGTGGCCTTCCACCAGCGGTGCAGGCCCACGGACATGAGGTCGTTCATCAGGTCGTAGCGCGGTGCCACCGAGTCGAACACCGCCCGCACGCGCCGCGCCTTCTCGCGCTCGTCGACCGTCTGGAAACCGAAATGGGTCTGGCTCATGCCCGCATGGTACGCCAAGCGAGCAGCTACTGGACCGTCGGGGCCATCCTCAGCCGTGGCCGCAGCCGCCGGCCGGCTTGGCCGGCATCGGGGCATCGCGGTCCAGGCCCGCCTGCGCCAGACGACGTTCGTAGTCGGCCCACAGCTCGTCCTGACGGCTGCCGAGCAAGTACAGGTACTCCCACGTATAGATGCCGCTGTCGTGCCCGTCCGAAAACGTGGGCTGCACCGCGTAGTGGCCCACGGGCTGCAGGGCCACGATCTGCACGTGGCGCTTGCCCGTCTGCAGCACCGCCTGGCCCGGGCCGTGCCCCTGCACTTCGGCCGAGGGGGAATAGACGCGCAGCAGTTCGAAGGGGATGCGAAAGCGCGCGCCATCGTCGAACGCGATTTCCAGCACGCGCGAGGTGCCGTGCACCGTCAGTTCGGTGGGACGAGGGTTTTGCGTGGACATCGGATCGGCTCCTGCTTCGGCAACGATGGGTCAGCCACCGCGGGACCGCGGCGGCGCCTCACAAGCACGCGGATCGGCCACGGCCAGCCAGGCCGCGGCCAGTGCCGCCGGCACGGCGAGCCATGACAGCGCCGCGCCGGTCAGCCATGCGCCCGCGGCCCCTGCCGCAGCCCCGGCGGCCAGCACCGCCAGCAGCGCCTGCAGGCGCGTGCGCAGGCCCCGGGTTGTGCGCGCGCGCCGCACGGCGGCCCAGGCGAGCCAAGCCAGGGTCAGCACCGCCCACGCCCCGACGGTCAGCCGCATGAAGCCCCCTACCGGGTCAGCCGCGCACACGGCGGCCCGCAGCCACGGGGACGGGCCGCATCCCGCCGCCAGCACGGCAAACGCCAGCCCTGGCCCCAGGTGCAGCAGCGTCAGCCCCATCAACAGCACGCGCAGCATCCTGCACCCCTCAGCTCAGCAGCGGGGTCAAGGCCTGCACGATCGCGGCATCGCAGGCCGGCAGCTGCGCGCGCAGCGCCGCCAGGCGCAGGGGATCGTCGCCGCGCTGCGGCGGCGCCCACACCGGCGCAGGAAAGCGGCTGTCCCAGTCGAAGCGGGCGACCACGTGCCAATGCAGGTGCGGCACGACGTTGCCCAGGCTGGCCAGATTGACCTTGGTCGGCGCCAGCGCCGCGCGCAGCGCGCGCTCCAGCGCCGTGACGATGGCCATCGCGCGCGCCTGCGCGGCCGCGTCCAGGTCCGACCACTCGGCCACATGGTCGGCGCAGATCACGCGGTACCAGGCCGGCGCAGCAGCGACCTCCTCACCGAGGGCGCGCACGACGCGCCAACCGGCCCCCCGCCACAGCGGCAGGCCGCCGTCGTCGCGGCACAGCGCGCAAGGGGCGGTGGCCAGGTTCACACCAGCACCCGCTCGATGCCGCCTGCGTTGGCGCGCGCCACGTAGTCGGGCAGCCAGTTTTCGCCCAGCACCTGCCGGGCGATTTCCACCACGATGTAGTCGGCCTCCAGCAGCCCGTTGGCCAGATCCTCGCCATAGCGGCTCAGGCCCTGCAGGCAGCTGGGACACGACGTCAGGATCTTGGTGCGTCCCGGCGTGAGCTGCGCGCCGGTGCGCTGCGCGAGTTCGGCGAGCTGGCGCTCGTTCTTGCGCAGCTCCTGCTCCTTGCGGAAGCGCACCTGGGTCGAGACGTCGGGCCGCATCACCGCCAGCGTGCCCGATTCGCCGCAGCAGCGGTCGCTGGCCACCACCGTCTCGCCCACCAGCGCGCGCACGGTTTTTAGCGGATCCTGCTGTTTCATCGGGCTGTGGCAGGGATCGTGGTAGAGGTAGGCGTCCTTGCCCTGCAGTTTCACGCCTTTTTCCAGCAAGTACTCGTGGATGTCGACGATGCGGCAGCCGGGGAAGATCTTGTCGAACTCGTAGCCCTGCAGCTGGTCGTAGCAGGTGCCGCAGCTGACCACCACGGTCTTGATGTCGAGGTAGTTCAGCGTGTTGGCCACGCGGTGGAACAGCACGCGGTTGTCGGTGATGATTTGTTCGGCCTTGTCGAACTGGCCGCTGCCGCGCTGCGGATAGCCACAGCACAGGTAGCCCGGCGGCAGCACGGTCTGCACGCCGACATGCCACAGCATGGCCTGCGTGGCCAGGCCGACCTGGCTGAACAGGCGCTCGGAGCCGCAGCCGGGGAAGTAGAACACCGCCTCGGCGTCGGCGCTGGTGCGCTGCGGGTCGCGGATGATGGGCACGTAGGCCTTGTCCTCGATGTCCAGCAGCGCGCGCGCGGTTTTCTTGGGCAGGTTGCCCGGCATCTTCTTGTTGACGAAGTGGATCACCTGCTCCTTGACCGGCGCTGGGCCGACCGTGGCCGGCGGGGCGGCGGTCTGCTGCCGTGCCGCGCGCTTGAGCACGTCGTGCGCCAGCCGCTGCGCCCGATAGCCCACGTCCACCATCAGCGTGCGCATGGCCTTGATGGTTTCGGGCTGCGTGGCGTTGAGGAAGGCCATCGCCAGCGCATGGCCCGGCCGCCACGACTTGCGGCCCATCTTGCGCAGCAGGTTGCGCATGGCCATCGACACATCGCCAAAGTCGATGTTGACCGGGCAGGGATTGAGGCATTTGTGGCACACGGTGCAGTGGTCCGCCACATCCTCGAACTCCTGCCAGTGCTGCACGCTGATGCCGCGACGGGTCTGTTCTTCGTAGAGGAAGGCCTCGATCAGCAGCGAGGTGGCCAGGATTTTGTTGCGCGGGCTGTACAGCAGGTTGGCGCGCGGCACATGGGTGGAGCACACCGGCTTGCACTTGCCGCAGCGCAGGCAGTCCTTGACGCTGTCGGCGATGGAGCCGATGTCGCTTTGCTGCATGATGAGCGATTCGTGCCCGAGCAGGTTGAAGCTCGGCGTGTAGGCATCGCTCAGATCGGCCGCACGGGCCTGGCCCTCGCCGCGGGCACGCAGCAGCTTGCCGCGGTTGAAATGGCCGTGTGGATCGATCCTGGCCTTGTAGGCGGCAAATGGGGCCAGCTCCTCGTCGGTGAGGTACTGCAGCTTGGTGATGCCGATGCCATGTTCGCCGGAGATCACTCCACCCAGGCGGCGCGCCAGCGCCATGACGCGGTCGACGGCTTCATGCGCGGTGCGCAGCATCGCGTAGTCGTCGCTGTTGACCGGGATGTTGGTGTGCACGTTGCCATCGCCGGCGTGCATGTGCAGCGCGATCCACACCCGCCCCTTGAGCACGCGGCGATGGATGGCCTCGCACTCGGCAGCCACCGGCGCCAGCACAGCCCCGCTGAACAGTTCGCGCAGCGGTTGGCGCAGCTGGGTTTTCCAGCTGGCGCGCCAGGTGTGGTCCTGCAGCAGCTCGAACACGGTGCGCGTCTGACCCTCGGGCACCTGATCGAGCCCCTCGAGCCACGCCTGCCACTGCGCGCGCACGTCGCGCACCTGCTGCAACGCCTGGGCCCGGCGCTCTTCCACCAGCTCGGGTGCCGGGGCCTCGCTGCGGTCTTCCACCTTGCCCAACGGCAGTGCGCCCCGCTGCAGGAAAGCTTGCAGCTCGTCGCACAGGCGGATCTTGTTGCGCAGGCTCAGCTCGATGTTGATGCGCTCGATGCCCAGCGTGTACTCGCCCATGCGCTCCAGCGGGATCACCACGTCTTCGTTGATCTTGAAGGCGTTGGTGTGGCGGCTGATGGCCGCGGTGCGCTTGCGGTCGGCCCAGAATTTTTTGCGCGCCTCGGGGCTGACGGCCACGAAACCCTCGCCCCCGCGCGCATTGGCCAGCCGCACCACTTCGCTGGCCGCACGGGCCACGGCGTCCGGGTCGTCGCCGACGAGGTCGCCAATCAGCACCATCTTGGGCAGGGTGCCGCGCTTGCTCTTGGTGGTGTAGCCCACCGCCTTCAGGTAGCGATCGTCCAGGTGCTCCAGCCCCGCCAGCAGCGTGCCCGTGCGCTTTTGCTCGGCGAACATGAAGTCCTTGATTTCGACGATGGAGGGTACGGCGTCCTTCGGATTGCCAAAAAACTCCAGGCACACCGTGCGCGTGTGCGCCGGCATGCGGTGCACCACCCAGCGCGCGCTGGTGATGATGCCGTCGCAGCCTTCCTTCTGCACGCCGGGCAGGCCACTGAGGAACTTGTCGGTGACATCCTTGCCCAGCCCGGCCTTGCGAAAGGCGTGGCCCGGGATGTCCAGCCGCTCGGTACGCAGCAGTGTGCGGCCGTCGGCCTCGTAATACTTGAGCTCGAAGCTGGCCACCTCGGCGTCGTGGATCTTGCCGAGGTTGTGGTTCAGGCGCGTGACCTCCAGCCACTGCGCCTGCGGCGTGACCATGCGCCAGCTCAGCAGGTTGTCCAGCGCGGTACCCCACAGGACGGCCTTCTTGCCGCCGGCGTTCATCGCGATGTTGCCGCCAATGCAGGAGGCCTCGGCCGAAGTGGGATCCACCGCGAACACATAGCCGGCGCGCTCGGCGGCATCGGCCACGCGCTGCGTGACCACGCCCGCCTCGGTCCAGATGGTGGGCACCGGCTGCGTGTGGCCAGCCAGCGGCACAAACTCCACCTCGGTCATCGCTTCCAGCTTCTCGGTGTTGATGACCGCGCTCTTCCACGTCAGCGGAACCGCGCCCCCCGTGTAGCCGGTGCCCCCGCCGCGCGGGATGATGGTCAGGCCCAGCTCGATGCAGCCGCGCACCAGACCCACGATCTCGGCCTCGCTGTCGGGCGTCAGCACGACAAACGGATATTCGACGCGCCAGTCGGTGGCGTCGGTCACGTGGCTGACGCGGCTGAGCCCGTCGAAGCGGATGTTGTCGCGTGCGGTGTGGCGCCCCAGCACCCGCAGCGCCCGCTTGCGCAGGGTGGCCACCTCGTCGAAATGCTGGGCAAAGGCACGCACCGCCTCGTGTGCCAGCGCCAGCAGCTCGCCCACCAGCACGTCGCGTTGGGGGTCTTCCTGCGGCCGGCGGCGCTTTTCGATTTCGCGCAGGCGGTGGTGCAGGGCATCGATCAGCGCCGCACGGCGCTTGGGGTTGCCGAGCAGGTCGTCCTGGATGTAGGGGTTGCGCTGCACCACCCAGATGTCGCCCAGCACCTCGTACAACATGCGGGCCGAGCGCCCCGTGGCGCGCTCGCTGCGCAGCTGCTCCAGCAGCTCCCAGGCGCGCGCGCCCAGCAGCCGGATGACGATCTCGCGGTCGGAAAACGACGTGTAGTTGTACGGGATCTCCCGCAACCGCGGCGTGTCGGGTTCGGCATCAAGCAAGGCGTGCAGGGGTGTGGGCGCGTTCATGGTCGGGGATCAGGACGGGCGCGCCCCGCGCAGGCCGCCATCCTGGAGGCGGGCGCGCGGGGGAAGCGGGATGTTACCGCAGCGCAGCACGACAGCCCGATGCCGCCACCGGTACCCCTGCTGGCACCGGGCGCATGGCTCAGGCGCTTCGACGCGCCCGCCAGGCCGCCAGACTTCCCAGCACCAGCACCAGCGCCGCGTAGGTGGCCATGCGTCCATCGGCCCCGCTGACCACGAGCCCGGCAACCAGCACCGCGGAGCCTGGCACCGCCAGCCACAGGGTCTCGCGCCCCCAGCGTCGCCAACGCGCCCCGGCAGGCGCCCGCCATGCCAGCCGCGCGCCCAGCAGCGCCGCCATGGCCCAGGCCGGCGCGAGCAGTTGCAGCAGGTGCAGCAGCGCAGTCGGTGCGTCCACAAGGGGGTGGATTTTATAATTCGGGACATGGCAGTCTGGGCGCTCGGTATCAATCACCAAACCGCCCCGCTCGACGTGCGGGGGCGGTTTGCCTTCGCGCTGGACCAGGTGCCCGATGCGCTGCGGCGCCTGCGCGCGGCGCTGGCACGGCCGGCCGAAGCCACGCTGCTGTCCACCTGCAACCGCACCGAGCTGTACTGTGCCGGCGACGAGCCGCTGGTGGAGCCCACCGCGCGCTGGCTGGCCGACAACGGCGGCGTGCCGGCCGAGACCCTGCTGCGCCATGCCTACGTGCTGCGGGACGACGCCGCGGCGCGGCACGCCTTCCGGGTGGCCAGCGGGCTGGACAGCATGGTGCTGGGCGAGCCGCAGATCCTGGGCCAAATGAAGGATGCGGTGCGTGTGGCCGACGCCGCCGGCACGCTGGGTACGACCCTGCATCAGCTGTTCCAGCGCTCGTTTGCAGTGGCCAAGCAGGTGCGCAGCAGCACCGAGATCGGCGTGCACTCGATCAGCATGGCCGCCGCGGCGGTGCGGCTGTGCGCCCAGCTGTTCGAAGACCTGCGCGACATCCGCGTGCTGTTCGTCGGCGCTGGCGAAATGATCGAGCTGACCGCCACGCATTTCGCGGCCCGCCAGCCGCGCGCGCTGGCCATCGCCAACCGCACGCTGGAGCGCGGCGAAAAACTGGCGGCGCGCTTCGGTGCCGAAGCGATGCGGCTGTCCGACCTGCCGGGGCGGCTGCACGAATTCGACGCCGTCATCAGCTGCACCGCCAGCACGCTGCCGTTGATCGGCCTGGGCATGGTGGAAAGCGCGCTAAAGCGCCGCCGCCACCGCCCGATGTTCATGGTGGATCTGGCGGTGCCGCGCGACATCGAAGCCGAGGTCAAGCAGCTCGACGACGTCTACCTCTACACGGTGGACGACCTGGCGGCGGTGGTGCAGGCCGGCAAGGACCATCGCCAGGCGGCGGTGGCGCAGGCCGAGGCGATCATCGATGCCGGGGTGCAGAGCTTCATGCACTGGCTGCGCCAACGTGACCCGCGGCAAGGCGTGGTGCCCCTGATCCGCGACCTGCACGCGCAGGCCGAGCACTGGCAGCAAGCCGAACTGGCGCGCGCGCGCCGGCTGCTGGCCAAAGGAGCCAGCCCCGAGCAGGCGCTGCAGGCGCTGGCCCGCGGCCTGACCCAGAAAATCCTGCACGGCGCGCTGGCCGAACTGCACAGCGGTGATGAGACGGCACGCCGCCACACCGCCGACATGGTGCAGCGGCTGTTTCTGCGCGGCCGCCGCCTGGCCGAACCCGGCGACTCCGCGGCCGACCCCGGCGCATGAAGACCTTCATCCGCCAGACGCTGGAGCAGCGCCGCCGCCGCCTGCACGAGCTGGACGCGCAGCTGGCCGCCCCTGATGCCACGGCCGATCTGGCGCGTTTTCAGGCGCTGTCGCGCGAGCACGCCGAAACCGACGCACTGGTGCAGCCCTATCTGCGCTACCTGCAGCGCGAAGCCGACTGGCAAGCCGCGCTGCAGCTGCACGACGAAGCGATCGCCCAGGGCGATGAGGCGCTGGCGGCGCTGGCGCTCGATGAAATCGAAGCCGCCCAGACCGAATTGCGGGCGCTGGAAGCCGAGCTGCAAGCGCGGCTGGTGCCGCGCGACCCCGACGACGAACGCTGCGCTTATGTCGAAATCCGCGCGGGCACCGGCGGCGAGGAAGCCGCGTTGTTCGCCGCCGACCTGGCACGCATGTACACCCGCTACGCGCAGCGGCAGGGCTGGGGCGTGGAAGTGATCAGCGCCTCCGACAGCGACCTGGGGGGCTACAAAGAAATCGTGCTGCGCCTGGTGGGCACCGGTGCTTACGGACGGCTGCGCTTTGAGTCCGGCGGTCACCGCGTGCAGCGTGTGCCGGCCACCGAGGCGCAGGGACGCATCCACACCAGCGCCTGCACGGTGGCGGTGTTGCCCGAGCCCGACGAACAACAGGCCATCCAGCTCGACCCTGCCGAGCTGCGCATCGATACCTTCCGGGCCAGCGGAGCCGGCGGCCAGCACGTCAACCGCACCGATTCGGCGGTGCGCATCACCCACCTGCCCACCGGGCTGGTGGCCGAGTGCCAGGACGACCGCAGCCAACACCGCAACAAGGCCAAGGCGCTGCAGGTGCTGCTGGCACGGCTGCAGGAGCGCGAACGCCGCGAGCGCGAAGCCCGCGAGGCCGCCACGCGCAAGAGCCTGGTGGGCAGCGGCGACCGCAGCGATCGCGTCCGCACCTACAACTTTGCGCAAAACCGCGTCACCGACCACCGCGTCAACCTCACGCTGCACAAGCTGGCGGCGGTGCTGGACGGCGAGCTGGACGAACTGCTGCAGGCGCTGCAGTTGGCGCACGGCGCCGAACGGTTGGCCGAACTCGAAGCCCGGGCTGCCCTGGCCGTCTGAAGCGCCCCGCCCCGCACGATGCAGCCTTGCCTTACCCTGGATGATGCCCTCCGGGCTGCGCAGGCCGCCGGACTGCCCCGCCTGGACGCGCAATGGCTGCTGCTGCACGCCTTGGGACGCAGCCTGGACGAACGCGCCTGGCTGCTGGCGCACGGGAACGAAGCGCTGCCACCGGCAGCCGCCGGGCGCCTGGCAGCGCTGATCCAGCGCCGGTTGGAGGGCGAGCCACTGGCCTACCTGGTCGGCCAGCGCGGCTTTTATGGGCTGACGCTGCAGGTGGATGCGCGCGTGCTCGACCCTCGCCCCGACACCGAGACGTTGGTCGATTGGGCGCTGGAGCTGCAGCCGCCCGACGCTGCGATCGACGTGCTCGACCTGGGCACTGGCAGCGGCGCCCTGGCCTTGGCCGTGCAGGCCCAACGCCCGCACGCGCGGGTGTGGGCCGTGGACGCCAGCCTGGACGCGCTGGCGGTGGCCGCCGCCAACGGGGCACGCCTGGGCCTGCCCGTGCATTGGCTGCATGGCGACTGGTGGGACGGCTGGCGCCCCTACCCTGCCGGCACCGCCACCGAGCCGCCGGCCCGCTGGGATCTGGTGCTGAGCAACCCGCCCTATCTGGCCGACGACGATCCGCACTGGCCCACGCTGCGCCACGAGCCGCCCCAGGCGCTGCGGGCCGGGCCCGACGGCCTGGCGGCGCTGCGCACCATCATCGCCGGGGCGCCCGCGCGGCTGCACCCGGGCGGCTGGCTGCTGCTGGAACACGGCTGGGACCAGGCCGACGCGGTGGCGGCGCTGCTGCGCGCGCACGGGTTTGGTGCGCCGGCGCACCGTCGCGATCTCGCAGGCCACGTGCGCTGCACCGGGGCAGTCTGGCCAGGCTGAGACCGGGCGCCACAGCCCCGCTGGCGCTGGGTTGGGCGCCTGGGGCGGATAATGCAGCCTATCGCAACCCCTGACCGATCCGTACGACCATGAGCGACGTTCAACAACGCATCGACCAGCTGGTCAAGAACCACGACATCGTGCTGTTCATGAAAGGCACGGCGAGCTTTCCGATGTGCGGTTTTTCGGGCCGTGCGCTGCAGATCCTGAAGGCCTGCGGCATCGATCCGAAGGACATCGTCACCGTCAATGTGCTGGACGACCCCGACATCCGCCAGGGCATCAAGGAGTACAGCAACTGGCCCACGATTCCGCAGCTCTACATCCGCGGCGAGTTCATCGGCGGCTCCGACATCATGATGGAGATGTACGAAAGCGGTGAACTGCAAAAGCTGCTGGCCACTCCAAGCGCTTGAGGCCGGCACTGCGCCGCGCGCCACACCCCGGGTCGATCCGGATACCGCCACCGGCACGGTGCTTGCTTCAATGAACGGCAGCCACGTTGTTCGAAGGAGAGCACCATGGTCCACGAAAGCGTGCCATCGATGGCGCCGCCGCGCGGACTGCCGATCGCGCGCGTGCGCGACATCTTCAACCCCGACGACGTCGAGCAGCGCCTCAAACGCCTCAAGGCCCAGGGCCACGAACGCGAGCAGGCCACGCTGTGTCAGACCTATGAGCGCATGCTGGAGCGTGGGCCGCAGCGCTTTGCGGTCAAGCCCTCCGGCGTGCCGGACATGGCCCCGCTGTACGAGCAACTGCCCAACTTTCGCGCCGTGCTGGACGATGTCAAACGGCACGTCGCACTGGCGCAGGCCGGCAGCGACAGCCTGGAGGTCACCCCGATCCTGCTGCTGGGGCCGCCCGGCGTCGGCAAAACCCACTTCGCCCAACAGCTGGCCGAGCTGCTGGCCACCACGATGACGCTGGTGCCGATGAGCTCGATGACCGCCGGCTGGCTGCTGTCGGGCTCCTCTTCGCAGTGGAAGGGCGCCAAGCCCGGTAAGGTGTTCGAGGCGCTGGTCGAAGGCGACTTCGCCAACCCGGTCATCGTGGTCGACGAGATCGACAAGGCCAGCGATCACGCGCAGTACGACCCGCTCGGGGCGTTGTACGGTCTGCTGGAGCCGCAGACCGCGCAGCGCTTCGTCGACGAGTTTGCCGAGGTGCCGATCGACGCCAGCCAGGTGATCTGGATCACCACCGCCAACGACGAGCGGGCCATCCCCGAGCCGATCCTCAACCGGATGAACGTGTTCGAGATCGCGCCGCCGACGCGCGACGAGGCGCGCACCATCGCGCGGTTGCTGTATGCGCGGCTGCGCGCCGCGCACGACTGGGGGCGCCTGTTCGAGGAGGAGCTTTCGGATGAGGTGCTCGATCAGCTGGCCCAGCTGGCCCCGCGCGAGATGCGCCGCGCGCTGATGACCGCGTTTGGCAACGCCCGGCTGGACGAACGCGACCATCTGCTGCCGCGCGATCTGCCCGCCAGCAGCGCGGCCAAAAGCCGCATCGGCTTTCTGAACTGACCGGGTCCAGGCGGGCGCTCAGGTGCGCGCAGGCGGCGCACCGCCCAGCTCGGCCCAACGCCGCCGCGCCGCCAGCACCGCGTTCGGATAGGCGGCCTGGCCGCGGCTGCCGTTGTAGCGCCCCAGCGCCAGGAACAGATCGCCGCGCTCGCGGTCTAGGTAGTGGCGCAGGATCACGCAGCCGTAGCGCAGATTGGTCTGCAGGTGAAACAGCTTGTCGGCATCGCCATCGCCGATCAGACGGGTCCAGAATGGCATGACCTGCATGTAGCCGCGGGCCCCGGCCGGCGAAATGGCCCAGCGCCGAAAGCCCGACTCGACCTCGATCAGCCCCAGCACCAGCGCCGTGTCCAACCCGGCACGGCGGCTCTCGTACCAGACCGTCTGCAAAAAATCTTCGCGCGCGCGTGCTTCGGGTTTGCGCCGGCGCAGCCGCCAGCTGCCGTCGGCCAGCCAGCGCACGTAGTACAAGCGCTCCTCGGTGCTGGTCAACACCGGCTCGGGGGGGTCCAGCTGCTCCACCGCCGCGCGCAGCGCGTGCCGCACCGCATCGGACAGCGGCTCCTCGATCTGCGCCCCGGCGCGCGCCTCAGCGAGCCTGAGCAGCCCTGCGGCCCCCAGC